>CASDZZ010000001.1 GCA_949285875.1 uncultured bacterium
GCAAGATTAATTCTTGCTTTTTTCATATTTATTTAAATTTATAATAAAATTAAATGGAGGTAAATATGAAAGAAATAATTAAAGAATTGAAATTAATAATTAATAAAGAATTATATCAAAAAAAAATAATTAGTTTTGATGAATTAAAAATTATGAATGAAAAAATAATAAAGGAGATAAAAAATGAATGTACTTCAAACTAGAAGTGAACTATTACTTGGTAAAACTATATTCGATATGAATTTGAATGTAGGTTATTATGCAAGAGTGTCTACAGATAAAGATGATCAGTTAAATAGTTTGGAAAATCAATCTAATTATTTTAGAGAAATGATAAATGAGAATAAAAAATGGAATTTGGTTGGTGAATACATTGATGAAGGCATAAGTGGTACCAGTGTGAAAAATAGAGATAATTTTTTAAGGATGATAGAAGACTCAAAACAAGGTAAATTAGATTTAATTGTAACGAAAGAAATATCCAGGTTCTCTCGTAATGTAGTAGATAGTATCAAATATACAGAAGAACTTCTTAATAATGGTACAGTAGTTTTTTTTATAAGTGATAATATAAATACAATTTACCCAGATAGTGAATTTAGGCTTGCTTTAATGTCATCTCTCGCACAGGACGAAGTTAGAAAATTGTCTGAAAGAGTTAAGTTTGGAATAAAGAGAATGATTAAGGATGGAAAAATTATTGGCGGTAATTTAACTGGGTATTATCGCAAAAATGGAAGAATGATTATAAATGAAGAAGAAAGACCTATAATAGAAATATTATTTAATTTATATGCAACTGGAAAATATTCGTTTGAAAAAATATCTGAGGTTTTATATGAAAAAGGATACAAAAATAAAAATGGTAAAGCTTATTCTGGTACAACTTTAAAAAAGTTTTTAATTAATCCTAGATATAAAGGATATTATACTGCCAATTTAACTAGAGTAGAAAGTTATAAAACGCATAAAAAAGTTAAAATTCCAAAGAGTGAACAAATAATATATAAAACAGATTTAATTGATCCAATTGTATCAGAAGTATTATGGAATAAAGCAAATGAATTATATAGAAAAAAATATAATTCTAGAAATATTCATATAACCACTAATCAAAAAATAGTAGATGAATCTAAATACACAAATAAATTAATATGTAATGAACATAATGAAATATTTGTTAGATGTGCTGGAAGTAATAGAAAAAATAATCCTACTTGGGTATGTAAAAAGTATAAAAATGAAGGAGTATTATCTTGTAATTCTTCTATTATTAAAGAGAAGGTATTAGACAAAGTTATAAGTGATGTAATAGCAGAATATATTAGTGAAAATTTATTGTTAATGAAAAATGAATTTATATCCTTATGTAATGAAGTGTTTTTTAAATCAAATAATAAATTAAAATTATCTTTAGAAGAACAAATAAAAGAATTAAACAATAAAAGAGATAAACTTATTAATTTAAATATATCTAATATAATATCTAGTGATGAACTTAAAAATAGACTTAATAGAAATGATGTAGAAATATTAAAAATAAAAACTAAATTAAAAAATTTAGATACAAAAAAAGATTATCATCAAAGATTAAAAAATATAGAATTAGAAATAGAAAAACTAAGTAATGTACACAACAATTTAAATGTGTATACGAATTTGTTAATAGAAAAAATTATAGTTACTAAATTAGAAACTAGATATAAAATGAATTTAGAAATATATTTTAAAGATGGAAGTATAAAAAATATTTATTTTGAAAATTAAATATTATGTCGAATAGTTTTTTTTAGAGGTAAAATCGACGCCCAGCAACCCGGGATTTGTAGAGCTTGGAAATAGACTTGGAAAAGAAAAACTGTTTTCTTACATTGATAAGTTTGGTTTTGGTAAAAAAACTGGAGTTGATTTAAATGGAGAAGCTAGCGGAATTATTTTTGACTTAGATAAAGTAGGACCTGTAGAGCTTGCTACAACAGCGTTTGGTCAAGGTGTATCAGTAACACCGATACAGCAAATAACAGCAGTTAGTGCAGCAATAAATGGTGGGACATTATATAAACCTTATATAGTAAAAAGTTTAAATGATCCAGAAACTAATTCGGTTATTAAGGAAAATACTCCGACAAAAGTAAGACAAGTTATTTCAAAAGAAGCTTCAAGTGAGGTAAGAAGAGCACTAGAAAGTGTAGTAACAAATGGAAGCGGTAGAAATGCTTACATAGAAGGTTACAGGGTTGGAGGAAAAACAGGTACGGCACAAAAAGTACAAGATGGTAAATATATGGTTGGTAACTACATATTATCTTTTATTGGCTTTTTACCAGCAGATGATCCTAAGATAGTTGTTTATGTTGCTATTAATAATCCTAAAAAGGTTGTACAGTATGGTGGCGTTGTATCAGCTCCTATAGCAAAAAATATTTTAACAGATGCAATTGATATTTTAGAAATTGAAAAAAGAAAAGTAAGTTCAGAAAAAAAATATAATTGGGATGATAAAAAATATTATACCGTAGAAAATGTAATTGGTAAGACTCCTAAAGAAGCAGCTAAAGTACTAAATAAGTTTAATGTTGAATATAGTGGTAGTGGAAGTAAAATAGTTGCTCAAACTCCTCAAGCAGGAACTAGGTTAGAGGAAACAAGTACAATTAGATTAATGTTAGGAAATTAGAAAAAAGAGTATAAAATACTATAAAAAAATAAAAATATATAGTATAATTATATTCGAATGTAAAGAGGTGATTTGGTGTTTATTTTAACAAAATCTTTGTTAGCACTTATGATTGGTTTTGTAATTTCGGTTTTAGCAGGTTATTTTATAATTCCAATTTTAAAAAAATTAAATATTGGTCAAAGAGTAAGTGTGTTTGTAGGTAACAATCATAAGAGAAAAAATGGTGTTCCTACGATGGGAGGATTAATTTTTATAATCCCTTCATTTATCACAATTTTAATAATGTATTTCACCAAAAAAATTGAAATTAATAGTAATTTGTTGATTGCACTTTTTGTTTTTGTAGCTTATGCAATATTAGGTTTTTTGGATGATTTTACTAAACTTAGACGAAAACAAAATGAAGGCCTTACTGAAATGCAAAAACTATTTGGTCAAGTTATAATAGCTATTGTATTTTTCTATATTTATATGAGAAGTGGCTCTGAACCTTTATTATGGGTACATGCGTTTAACTTAAAAATTGATGTGGGTTGGTTATATGGTTTCTTTATTTTATTTATGTTAGTTGCATCTTCAAATGCTGTAAATATAACTGATGGATTAGACGGATTAGCAGGCGGATTATCATTTATTGCGACTCTTGTTTTAGGTATTATTACTTGGAATACAGAGTGGTTATCTGGTTATCAAGATATAGCTATATTTTGCTTTATCTTAGCAGGATGTATTTTAGGATTTTTAGCTTATAATACATATCCAGCAAAAGTAATCATGGGAGATACTGGTTCTCTTGCGATTGGTGGTGTTCTTGCGGCAATTGCAATACTAACTAGACATGAACTTACTTTTGCGGTTGTAATGGGTGTTTTTGTTATAGAAACCTTAAGCGTAATAATACAAGTATTTTCTATACTAGTTTTTAAAAAGAAGATATTTTTAATGACTCCGCTTCATCATAATTTTGAAAAGTTAGGATGGAAAGAACAAGATATAGTAAAATTATTTTGGATATTCGGACTTATCTTAGGTACGATTGCGGTTGTTTATGGAGCGTGGTTATAAATAGATGTTTAACATCTATTTTTTTTGTGCTATAATTATTTAGAAAATAGGAGTTTATTAAGATGAAAGAAATATTTATAAATAATGATAATTTAAATAAAAATGATATAGATGAAACGGTTATAAGGGTAAAAGGATTAATAATAAATTCAAAAGAAGAATTATTGTTAGGTTATTCTTATAATTCATTTCAGTTTCCTGGTGGACATTTAGAATTTGGAGAAACCATAAAGGAATGCTTAAAAAGAGAAATAAAGGAAGAAACAGGAATGAATGTTGATTTTAAAGAGATGATTCCTTTTATTTCCATAAAATATTATTCTGAAAATTATTTTAATTCTGGTAAAAACAGGTGTAATAAATTATATTATTTTATAGTAAGAACTGATAAAAAAATTAATTTAAATGAAACTAATTATACGGAAGAGGAAATAAGAGGAAAGTATACCTTAAAGTATGTAAAATTAAATGAAGTTATTGATAAGTTAATTGCTAATAGTGAAAAATATCCAGCTTCTAAACAGATTACTTATGAGATGGTTAACGTAATAAGTGAATATATAAAAAGTACAGAATAGAAAAGATATTCATTTTTAGTTTTGGCTTTTTATTAACTAAATTGTTAAAGTATGGTAAAATAAATATTAGATGTAAGTAATAAGAATATTAAGTATTTATCAAAGGAGTTGATTTTATGTGGTTGTACGTAGCTATAGGTATTATAATAATTTTGTTAGTATATATTTTTGTTTTATATAATAGTTTTGTTAGACTGGAAAATAAGGTTAAAGAAGCCTTTTCTACAATGGATGTTTACTTGAAAAAAAGATGGGAATTAATTCCAAATTTAGTAGAAGTTGTAAAGGGTTATGCAAAACATGAGGAAGAAACCATTTTGAATGTTACTAAAATTAGAAATAATGTATATGAGGATTTATCTAATGAAGATAAAATTAGAACTAATCAAAAATTAAATAATGAGATAAGTAAAATAATGTTACTTAAAGAAAGTTATCCCGATTTAAAAGCTAGTAATAATTTTATTGATTTAAGTCAAAAATTAACTAAAACTGAAGATGATATAGCTAACGCTAGAAAATATTATAATGCTGTTGTAAGAATGTTTAATAATAAGGTGCAAATTTTTCCAAATAATCTTTTTGCTAAATTATTTGGTTATAAAACTAAAATGATGTATGAAGCAAGAAAAGAAGAAAGAGATAGTGTAGATATAAAGATGTGAGGATATTTATGTATAAGGATAAAATTATAAAAAGTAATTTGTTTGTGTTTATTATATTAAGTTTATTAATATTTATTCCTCTAAATGTAAAAGCTTATTATGATGATTATGTTGGTGAAAAACCAAGCAATGATTATACGTATAGATATTATCCATACGTAATTGATAGATATGATATATCCATAAAAGTTAATGAAGATAATATTTTAGAAATAACAGAGGATATTGATGTTTATTTTAATAAGGCGGCAAGTGGTATAAGTAGGGAAATACCTTTAGAAATAGAAAATATTGAAACATTAGAAAGCAAATATGATAAAGTTAAAATAAGTAATGTAATAGTAAATGATACTTTTGAAACATATGTTGAGGGTGAAAACTATATAATAAAGACAATTAGCAAAGATGGCAAACTTATTGGGACTAAAAATTATAAATTTCAATATGAATATGATTTGGGTAATGATCTTAATGTGAGCTATGATGAGTTATATTATAATTTAGTTGGGAAAGAATGGGAAACAGCTATTGGAAATTTTACTTTTAACATAACAATGCCTAAGAAATTTGATACATCAAAGGTAGAATTATTAACAAATGATAATGGTTTCATTAAATATAATATGAAATTTGAAGTTGAGGGTAATTCCATAAGAGGAAAATATGATCGTATAATAAGGCCCGACGATAAACTTTCAATTAGAGTTCGTATGCCTAATGGTTATTTTACATATGAAAAAAATCCGTTAATATATTTTATGTATGTAGTTCCAGTTATAGCGTTTATAATAACATTCTTATTATGGAATAGGTATGGTAAAGATGATGAGGTTGTTGAAACTATTGAATTTTATCCTCCTAAGGGATTAAATAGTTTAGAAGTAAATTATTGTTATAATGGAGAAGCTGATTATAAGGGTGTCTTATCACTTTTTGTTTACTTAGCAAATAAAGGTTATATTAAAATTATCGAAAATGATAAAAGTAAGAAAAAGTTTACCGTAGAAAAAATAAAAGAATATGATGGCACAAATAGGTTTGAAAAAAGGTTTATGGAAGAACTATTTGGAAATAGTAGTTTAGGAAGTACTATAAATCAAGAAGACTTAAACTATAGGCTTGATGGAATTGTTGATTCAATTTTATCGGATATTAATTCTAAACAGAATAAACAAATATTATTTGGTCAAAAAAAATTCAAAATACTTATTTATATTTTAATATTGATTTCTTTTGCTAATTCACTTTTTTTTCCAGCAATTTTGTCAGGTAGTAAAGAAGTAAGAGTGGTACTGACATTTTCATTTTTGGCTTTAATATTATATACAGTTATTGTTTCAAATTTAAAAAGGAGAGTTTCAATTGTTGTTTTATGTGTATTATTGTTAGTTTTTTTTGCTTTAATTATGTGGTTATATGAAATAGGATTTGTTATTTTTCTAAATAGATCTTATTTAATAGCAACAGTTGTCAGTGTTTCTTGTTCATTGTTAATACTTTTATTTCATAGGTTTATGGAAAAACGGACTGATTATGGAACAAAAATATTAGGTAAGATAAAAGGATTTAAAAATTTCTTAGATACTGCTGAAAAAGAAAAATTAGAGGCTTTGGTAAGTAAATACCCAACTTATTTTTATGATATACTGCCTTACGCATATGCTCTTGGTGTATCTAATGAATGGATAAAGAAATTTGAAAATATGGATGTAGTATCGCCATCTTGGCTAGGAGGCTTATTTAGTTTATTTTGCCTAGATTCCCAGTTAGAATTCTCTTTTTTGAAAAATAAAAATAATTATGAAGATAAAGGTGGAACTAATATCGGTTCTCAAAACTTTTGATTTTTAATTGGATTAATATTTCGTTTTAGTACTTATTATTTTATAGGAGATGATAATAAATGAATGTAGTTGGAACAATGTTTTTTAAAGATAATAAATTATTAATAGATAAACCTAGAAAAAGAAATACTTATCAAATGGTAGGTGGAAAAGTTGAAGAAAATGAAACACCTTTAGAAGCTGCTATTAGTGAGTGCTATGAAGAATTATAAAATTATATAGCAAATAGTAAAAATTAAAAAAAGTATTATATTTTTATATAATACTTTTTTAAATTTATTTGTAGATTTTCTTTTATTTGTTTAACTTTTGTAAAATATCTTCAGGATTACTTATTAATTTATTATTTTTTATAATTTCAATTGTTTTTTTATTATTATAGTAAGGCTTTATATGTAGATGATAATGTTTAACTTCTTGTATATCTCCGTTATTTTGTACTAAGGAAAAACCATTACAGTTTAGTTTTTCTTCTAATTTTTTCATTATTTTTTTTGCTATAGTTTGAATGTGAAGAAGTACATTTTCAGGAATATCATAAATATCTTTATAATGGCTTTTTGGCACAATTAAAGTGTGACCATCACAATCTGGGTTAATATCCAAAAAAGCTAAACAAACTTCATCTTCATAAACTTTTAGACAAGGAATTTTATTATTAATTATTTTACAAAAAATACAATCCATATATATTCACCTCTCTAATTTATTTTATCATATTATTTGTCATTTTAAAATTAAATGTTATAATATTCGTAGCTAAAGAATATATTACTTTAGTAACTTCAAGGAAAGAAGGTTTTTTATATGAAAGATTGTGATAAACCGATTATTGGAATCGTACCTAGAACGATGAAAAGTCTTATTAATTCTAATATTCAGTTAGTTGAAGAAAACTATCGTAACTTTATCTTGAAAAGTGGAGGAATTCCTTTTTTAATTTTACCTCCTCAAATAGTTGATTATGAAGATACCAAACCTAAAGATGTAACAAAATTAACTGATTTGGATAAACAAAACTTAAATACAATTTTGGATATGTGTGATGGAATTTTGGCGCCTGGAGGACTTAAAGCTTATGAATTTGATTATTATATAAGTAGTTATGCTAAAGAAAAAAATATCCCTTATTTAGGAATTTGCCTTGGTATGCAAGTTATGGCAAGAGAATCAGGTAATGCTCTAATTGTAAAAAATGAGGAAAGTTGTAATCATCACGTTCCGGAAAAAAAGTATGCTCATGAAATAAAAATTAAAGAAAATTCATTTTTACATGATATCTTATTAAAGAAAAATATAAAAGTTAATAGCTTCCATAAATATCATGTAGAAAATTTAGAAAAAATAGATGTTTCAGCTGTTTCTAATGATGGTATTGTTGAAGCTGTTGAAGAAAAAAATAATAACTTTAGATTAGGGGTGCAGTGGCATCCAGAAAAATTAATGGATGATGAAAATAGTAAGAAAATATTTGATAAGTTTATAGAAGCATCAAAAGAATTTAAAAAAAGAAAGTAATGTGTATTCATATTTGTTTAAAAAGAGGATAACTATGAAAGATAAACCAGTTATAGGAGTAATAAGAAGAAAAGAAGATAATTTTTTAGAAAGATATAAGGTGGCCGTAGAATTTTTTGGTGGTATTTGTAAATATTTACCAAATTATAAAGAAGACATTTTGGAAGAAATAAAAAAATGTGATGGCATTATTTTTACCGGGGGAAGTAGCTGGAATTTTACGGAAGAAATAATTTTAGAATACGCTTTAAATAACAAGTTACCGTTCTTAGGAATATGTTTAGGGATGCAAATGATTGGAAATTATTTTTCTTCCAATCATGAATATGGGGTAGATAAAACTAAAAAAATTAATAGTAGTATAAATCATAATTGTAAAAAAGAATATTGTCATTCTGTTTTATTAAAAGATGGTCTTCTTACTAAAATTTTTAATACCAATGAGATATTAGTTAATAGTTACCATAATTTTAAAGTTTCTGATACTATTGATTCAATCATAAAAGGTTATAGTAAAGATGGTGTTATTGAAGCTTTAGAGATAAGTAATCATCCTTTTGGGGTTGGTGTTCAGTGGCACCCAGAAAAAATAATAAATGACTGTCATAGCATATCTTTATTTAAAAATTTTATTCATGTCGCAAAAGTATATCAAAATAATAGAAAATAGAGTTTACTCTATTTTTTTTATAGAACAGAGTCAAGTGTAAATACTTAATTTAATAAATAAAATAAAATGTTATAGAAAAAGTTTTTAAGATTTCATAATTGGAGGTGAGAAAATGACTTTTAAGGAAGATTTTCCTATGCTAAAAAAAGATTTAATATACTTTGATAATGCTGCAACTTCTTTGAAACCAAGATGCGTCGTTGAAAAAATGAATGATTATTATTTTAATTATGGTGCAAATGCTCATAGAGGTGATTATCAAATAAGTAAAATTGTAAATGAAAAAGTAGAAGAAACGAGAAAGAAAGTAGCACAATTTATCAATTCAAAAAATGAAAATGAAGTGATATTTACAAACGGAACAACAGAAAGTTTAAATTTAGTTATAAATGGTTATTTTAAAAATTATTTAAATGCTACAGATGAAGTTTTAATAACTAAAGCCGAACATGCTTCAAATATTTTACCTTGGTTTGAACTTGCTAAAAAAATAGGGATTGTAGTAAAGTATATTGATCTTAATGAAGACTTTACGGTTTCCTTAGATAATGTAGCTAAAGCAATTTCTAAGAAAACAAAAGTTATATCACTTGCTCATATTACTAATGTAATAGGTGATATAAGGCCCATAAAAGAAATAATTAAATTAGCTCATAAACTAGGTATTTTAGTAGTTATAGATGGTGCCCAAAGTGTACCTCATAAAAAAATTGATGTACAAGATTTTGATATTGATTTTCTTTGTTTTTCAGCTCATAAAATGTTAGGTCCAACCGGAGTAGGAGTTCTTTATGGAAAAGATAATTTGTTAAACAGATTAAAACCTATAAACGTAGGTGGGGGTATGAATTCATACTTTGATAGTTTAATGAATATTGAGTATAAAAATTTACCATATAAGTTAGAAGCAGGAACTCCTAATATAGCAGGTATAATAGCATTTTCAAACGCTTTGGATTATTTAGAAAATCTAGGAATGGATAATATATGTAAGTATGAAGTTGATTTAAAAAAATATTTAGTAGAAAAGTTATCAAAATTTAATAATATAGTAATGTATAACAAGGATATTGAAAATGGAATACTAACCTTTAATGTTAAAAATTTTTCTTCTAGAGATGTAGCTTCTTATTTAGATAAAAACGGAATTTGCGTTAGGGTGGGAAGCCATTGCGCTAAAATTTTATCTGAAGTAATAGGCATAAATAGTACTTGCAGAATAAGTTTATATTTTTATAATACTAAAGAAGAAGTAGAAAAGTTAGTACAAGTAATTACTGCTATTAATTAAAATTATTGTCGAAGGAAATTATGAAAACAATTTTTATTACAAATTAATTCTTAAAAAATAGAATTTTTGGCAAGAAAATGATGAATTTAGTTAATTTCTATTCTTAAATACGATACTTTGGAATTTAGCTACAATTCTTTTTTTATAGTATATTTTGTTTCGAAAGGAGAAATAAAATATGTTAAATCAATTAGTAATTATAGGAAGGCTAGTTAAAGATCCAGAACTTAGAAAAACAGAAAATGGAAAAAATGTAACTAATATAACCTTAGCTGTACCAAGAAGTTATAAAAATTCTGATGGAGAATATGAAACTGATTTTATTGATTGCGTTTTATGGAGCGGGGTTGCTGAATCTACTACGGAATATTGCCGCAAAGGAGACTTATTAGGAGTAAAGGGAAGGATTCAATCTCGAAAGTATGAATTAGATGATGAAAAAGTTAAGCTTGTTACTGAGGTGGTAGCAGAAAAAGTTACGTTTTTAACAAGTAAGAAAGATAAATAACCAAAAGGTGCTTTAGCATCTTTTTATTTGTTTATAAAAAGATGTATAAAAATTATATAAAGACATATTTTTTAGTAGAGGTGTGAAAGTGAAAAAAATATGTTTTTTTATAATTTGTTTCATTTTATTGATTCCGTTTGTTAATGCAGAGGAAAATGATAAACCAACTGATGAAATTAAAAAAGAAGAAAAAATAGAAAGTGATAAAAAAGATAGTTTATTAAATGATGGAAAAAGTGCAATTTTAATAGAAAATTCAACAGGTAAAATAATTTATGAAAAAAATTCTCATGAAAGATTTGCTCCAGCTTCCATGACAAAAATAATGAGTATGCTTATTTTTATGGAAGAAATAGAAAAGGGTAAGTTAAAATGGAATGATACTTTAGTAACTAGTGATTATGCATCATCTATGGGGGGATCTCAGATCTTTTTACAACCTAATGAAAAAATGAGTGTTACTGATTTGTTTAAAGCAGTAGCGGTAGGTTCTGCTAATGATGCAACTATTGTCCTAGCTGAAGCAACCTATGGAACTGAAGAAAAATTTGTAAAAAGAATGAATGAAAAAGTTAAAGAATTAAATCTTAAAAATACTAATTTTAAAAATGCAGTAGGTTTAGATGAAGCTAATCATTATTCTTCAGCATATGATATGGTAATGATGGCTCGTGAATTAATTAAACATGAAAAAATTTTCGAATTTACAACCATTTATGAAGATTATCTAAGGCAAAATACTGACAATAAATTTTGGTTAGTAAATACAAATAAAGTCGTATTTACATTTTGCTATAAAACATTAATCTAGTATGTTTATAAAAAAAAGTCAATTTAAGTATTATAATAAATTGCATAAATTTATTCATGGTTATCTATACTTTATTAGAAAGTGGGGAATAACTATGATTGATAATGAAATACCTAGAAAAATTCAAATTGAAATTATGAAGTTTTTTCTAAATACAAGCATACCTAGAATTTTAAAATTAAATATCAAATCTATTTAGTAAATAGAGGAGATAACATTTATGGAAGAAAAAATAACAACAGGAATTTATATCAGGGTTTCA
The DNA here is from genome assembly GCA_949285875.1 of uncultured bacterium. Lineage (GTDB taxonomy): Bacteria > Bacillota_I > Bacilli_A > RF39 > UBA660 > Aphodocola. Next base: position 11,893 of record CASDZZ010000001.1, read on the forward strand.
ACAGAGGACCAAGCAAAGGATGGATTTTCAATTCATGCTCAAAGGGAAAAATTAACTAAGTATGCAGAGGCTAATGATTGGGGAATTTATGATTACTATGTAGATGATGGAATAAGTGGTAAAAATTTAGAAGATAGACCCGAAGTATGCAGATTAATTAACGATGTGAAAGAAGGAAAAGTAAACAATATTTTAATTTACAAATTAGATAGATTAACACGTAGCGTAAGAGACTTAATATATTTAATTGAATTGTTTGAAAAAAATGGTTGTACTTTTAATTCTCAAACAGAAAAAATTGATACCTCTAATGCTGTTGGTAGAATGTTTGTAAAGATAATTGGAATTTTCGCAGAGTTTGAAAGAGAAAATTTAGCAGAAAGAGTATCGTTTGGATATGAACAAAAAACAAGAGAGGGAAATTATACTAACACTTGTGGTGTTTATGGATACGATTATATAGCAGGAAAACAGGAATTAATTGTAAACGAAAAAGAAAAAGAAATTGTTAATAGAATTTTTGATTTATATATTGATGGTAATTCTTATTTTAAAATAGCTCGCTTATTTAATGAAGAAGGTATACCAACTAAAAGAGGTGGTCATTGGGCAAGGAGCACAATAAAGTCCATAATAAATAATCCACTATATATTGGTAAAGTAAGATATGGATTACAACCAAAAAATAAGGATAAGTCATTTACTGTCGATGGTAAAAATATCGAACATATAATAGATGATGAAAAATGGGAATTAGCTAATAATATAATTACTACAAGAAAAAAATTTTGTGTTAGAAGATACCCAAGTGAAAATTCATATTTTTTTCATACAATAAAATGTGGAAAATGTGGTGGAAATATATCAGTTAGACAGCAAAAGCAAAATGGTAATTTATATATTACATACAAGTGTTATAATGCGATTAGGGGTATTTGTGATTGTACTGGCTTTTCACATAAACTTATGGAAAATGCTTTTATAGAATATTTAGATACTTTTAATGACATGACTCCTGATATAAATATCATTGAAAAAAGCAATAAAATTAATGATTCTGAAAAGAAAAAAATTGAAATTAACAAAAGAATAGATAAACTTGAAGAAAAAAAGAAAGTTATCAGAAATCAATTTATTAATGATTTAATCGATGTAGAAGAATATCATAGTATGTTTAATGAAATACAAAACCAGCAGAATATACAAAAAAACAAGTTACTAGAACTTGATGAAATTATTAATGAGAGTAAAAGAACATATAATTATGATGAAATAAAGGATATAGTAACAAATATAAAATTAAATTGGGAATATTTAACTAATAAAGAAAAACAACAATTTTTAGAACGTTTTGTTGAGATAATTATGGTACAAAAATTTAACAAAAAAGTTATTATTAATTTAGTACAATTTAAAAATAAATGTTGTTGATAAAATAAAATATTTTAATAAGAGAGTGTAATAAAAATGTATAAGTAGTGAAACTTATACATTTTTGTTACTTAATTTATATAATACTAATTTTTTTTATAGTTTTTAAAAAATTCTCTAGTAACAAAATCATAATTTTGAGCAACATAAAATAAGTTGTCCAAGGAAACGCCTGTATCAACGTTTGGACTATCTATTTGAGATATGAAACTTCTACTCATTTCACAGTCTTCGGCTAATTTTTCTTGAGAACAACCTATTTGTATATGATAATGTTTAACATTTTTAGTTAATATTTTAAGTATCATACAATTACCATCTAATGTTATTATGATAACTTTTTATTTTATTATTTACTACCAAGTCTATCTTACATTTATAAAGGGGATTTTTATGAAATTGAGGGCGATTATTTTGAATTTAAATATAGATTGGATAAAAACAAAAGAAAATATAATGGATGAAGTAGAAAGGATAATAGCTATTTTTTTTATAAAATTAATACAAAAATAATAAAAAAATCGGTTTTTAATGAATATTTATAAACTTTTGTAATAAAAGTATTGACATTATATGGCAAATACTGTATTTTAAAAACAATTAAATCAATCTGGGTGTTGTGTTTGCTCAAATGGTGGCAGTATTTTCATGGTGGCAAACACTTATATGTTTTTGCCACCTTTTTATTATTTTTATAATAAAGGTGATTAATTTAAAATATTTAAGGAGTTGATAGTATGAGAAATAAGAGTCTGCTTTCTAATAATAAAATATATTTAGCTAGTAAAGTTAGTCTAACTTTCTTATGCCTATTCTGCTTCTTAATCAAATAACTTTAAGACAGTGACTTTTAAGGCCGTATGACCTTTTGAGCTGCTGTCTTTTTGCTATATAAAGGAGGTGTTTTTATGGAAAAACAAAATTTAGATATTAATGATTTGATAAGTATTATTAAATCATATAACCCAGATGAAGTTGAAAAAGTAAAAAGAGCTTATAATATGGCAAATACTCTTCATCAAGGTCAGCAAAGGCAAAGCGGAGAGCCTTACATAATCCATCCGTTAAATGTAGCTTACATATTAGCGGAATTAAGAGCGGATTCAGATACGGTATGTGCGGGTCTTTTGCATGATACTTTAGAAGATACTAATATTTCTAAAGAAGAAATTGCAGAAAACTTCAATAGTGATGTTGCAAACTTGGTTGATGGAGTAACAAAGATAAGTAAGATGAACTTTTCATCAAAACAAGATCAGAATTTGGCTAATACAAGAAAAATAATAACAAGTATAACAAACGATGTAAGAATTATTTTAATAAAACTAGCTGATAGGCTTCATAACATGAGGACTTTACAATTTAAAAGTGAGTTTAAACAAAAAGAAAATGCTCTAGAAACACTTGAAATATTTGTTCCTATGGCATATTACATTGGAGCATATAGAATAAAACAAGAACTAGAAGATTTATCACTTAGGTATTTAAAACCTGATATGTATAAAACAATTGGTGAAAAGAAAAAAAGGATAGAAGAAGAAAGTGCATCATGCTTAAAAGAAATGTTACAAACGATACAAAGTATGCTTAATGATGAAGCAATTCCAAATGAAATAAAGGTTAGAACAAAAAATATATATGGAATATATAAAAAGTTAAACGAAGGAGGAAAAATATCTGACATACATGATTTGTTAGCGCTTAAAGTAATGGTTGATACTATTAATAATTGTTATCAAACGTTAAGACTTGTTCATAGTAAATATAACCCGGTAAATGGCAAGTTTAAAGACTTTATATGCAATCCAAAAACAAATATGTATAGATCACTTCATACTACCGTATTTGCACCAGACGATAGATTAGTACAAACGCAAATAAGAACGTTTGATATGGATAAAGTAGCATCGTTTGGACTATCAACATATTGGGATATTGAAAAGGGAAATGCAAGAGAAGTGATGCAACAAGAACTAAAAGATAAATATCAGTTTTTTACATCACTAGTTGAAATGGACAAGGTTTTTGGAGACAATAAAGAATTTGTCTATCAAGTAAAAAATGAATTATTTTCAAACAAAATATATGTATACACAACTAAAGGAGAAATAGTTGAATTACCGGTAGGTGCAACACCAATAGATTTTGCTTATAAAATACACACTGACATAGGGAACACCATGGTAGCTGCTATTGTAAATGATGAATATGTAGATGTTGATAAACCACTTAAGAACAAAGATAGAGTAAGAATAATAACAGATGATTTATCATTTGGACCAAGAGAAGATTGGGAAAGTAAAGCCGTTACAACGTATGCGAAAAGAAGAATAAGAGAATTTAATAAAAAATGAAATTGAGTTTATAGGGATCTCGTAAAAAAAAACTAATATCAAATGATAAGGATATCTTTTGATATCAATTTAAGGAGGTGAGATTATGAGAAAATTGATGAAAAAATTCAATAGAAAATATGACATGTTATGCACTGCATAAATATCATAAATTAATTAAGTCATAGAATTTTCTATGACTTTGATAGGAGGTTTAATAAATGGAAAATATAAAGAGCAAAATTATTCCAGAAAATTTAAAAACAAATATTGATGAAGTTATGGAACAACAGTTATTTAATGCTAATAGATATTATGCGGAGTCTAATCCTGAAATAAGTAATTTAATGCAAAATGAATTACATCAAAGACCAGAGGATTTTTTACAAAAATTAATGGAAAGGTGGAATTGGCATAATACTTATTATGAATTATTATTAGAACCTGCTTTTGATAAAATTATTAAAGAAGATTCTATAGAATTATCTCCAGAAGAAATAAATGATATTATAAAAATATATTCTACATCGTGTTTGGTTGATGAGGCAACACTTGTGATGTCAGGTGTAATAAAGAAATATTTGGAACATAATTATCCAAATATTAACGTAACGGATGAGAATATTCCATTAAGCAAGGCAAATATAATGCTGATTACCCCACCAATAGAAACCTTTTTTGCTCAATATCAAATTGACCATTTATATTATATATATCTACTTAAAACTAAAGATGCTGATACATCTAAGTTTAAAGAATATTTATTAAAAAAATATCATGCTTGTGATGAAAAAATATTTTTGTCTAGATTTACAAGAAAATTCGGTAACAAATTACAAATGTCAGAAAGAGAAATTTTAGAAGAAATTAGACATTATAAAATATCTGAGTCATATAAAACACAACATTTTTATTTCACATTAGAACATAGTGATAGAAAAGCTATTAGAGATATAATTATTTATGATAACTTAGATGAAAAATTAATAGCATCAAATTTAATTGGAGTTTCAGGATTCTTATTTAGAAGAAAGGTTTTAGAATATTTAAATAATAGTGGTATTTTAAGAAATAATGGTTATATATATGAATTTAATAATGATGTAATTATAAATTCATTAGAAATGTTAAAAAATGAAAGGGAAATCAAAATGGATAAAAATGTTAGACCATACAAACAAAAAGGAGATACCTGTGCTATCGTTTGTATGATGATGGTGTTAGAATATTATAAAGTAATAGAAAAAGCAAATTGGTATGATGAAAGAAGACTATATAAAATATATGGTTCAGAATATATGAATGGAACTCCATTTTCAGCATTAGCATTTCATATGGCAAAAAATGGTTTGAATGTTACTATGTATCATGAAAATAAAGATTTGTTTGAAAATAGTCATAATGTTCTTAGAAATGAAGATTTTGAATTTGCAATGAATGAATATAAAGAGTATTTAGGCTACGCTAAAAACAAGGGAGTAAAGGTTTTAAATGGAACCCCAATAAATACGGATGTATTAAAGCGAAAATTACAAGATGGTAATTTAGTTATATTAGCCGGCGAAATATTTGAAGTATATCATGCAATATTACTTACAGGTTATGATGAAAATGGATTTATAGTTTGTGACCCTTTATATAAAACAAAGCAAACAAGGACCTTTGAAGAAATAGAAAGCTTTATGAATACAAGTATTGGGAAATGGTTTATCACAGTTAATGATAAAACAAAAGAGAAAGAAAAATTAATATCTAATTTAGATAAATTTACCGAAGAAGCAAAAGATTTTATGACTAAAAAAGAGGATAGGAGTCTTCGTCATGTTAAAAAATGAGTATTTATTTTATAGCGATTATTTTAAAAAAAGAAATATTAAGAATAAATCAATCATGGTTGCGAAAACTAAAGAATCATATTTAATTGGTCCAATAATAAACTCTGATTTTGATGAACAATCATTTTATAAAAGAATTAAATCAAATAGTATATATACAACTAAAATATATAAAAGAATGTTTAGAAATAAATGTAATTTATTAATTAATAAATATAAAAAAAATTTAAAAAACAATCAAATAATTGAAGTTTACAAAAATGGTGAAATAGTTTTACATTCAATTTTAAAAGTTCCAGGTGAAGATGATGAAAAAAAATAAGTTGATATTAAATAGACAAGAAATTATAGATATTTTAGGAAAAGAATATAAAAGTTTAGCAAATATATTTAGTGATAAAGTTGGGATAGTAAATGCCATGTTAGAAAGGCACGAATTAGATAAATATGACCTTTTTATGTATCAATGTTTGAGTGCCAATGTTACTAAACTATTTGATTTAAACAGAGAAGTTTCAAGTGGTGGTCTTGGAGTTCATGAAGATAAAAAAACTGCAATGATAAGTTGTTTAGCAGAAGCTTTAGAAAGATATTGCATGTCTTTTATTCCTAAAGGAGATTTAATTATTTGTAGAAAAAGAGATTTAAATAATAAATATGTATTTCAATCTTTTTATACTTATAACAAAAATCAATATAATCGAAATAAAAATTTTCTAGATCCTAATAATGATATTATTGAATGGACAAAAATAATTAGTGTAAATAATAAAAATAATTTTAAATATTGGCCAGCAAGTTTAATATATTTACCATATGAAGTAAATTCAGTTGTGGCAGAGACCACGTCAACTGGTATGGCGGCAGGTTTTGATATAAATGAGTGTGTTGAAAGTGGATTAATGGAATTAATTGAAAGAGATAGTTTAATGATTAATTTTATGCAAAGATTAAATCCTCCAGAAATTAATTTAGATACAATTAGTGGCATAAATCAAAAACTTATTTTAACAATAAAAAAGGAATATAATATAAAAATATATCAATTATATTCTGATATAGATGTACCAATTTATCTTTCTATAATTTATAAGGGAAATAATAAAGATACGCATTATGGTATTGGAGCCTGCGCAAATGTTGATTCAGATTACGCAATTAATAAGTCCTTAAAAGAATGTTTATTTACATATTTTTATTCTTTGAATATAATGGATGCGAAGGTAGAAAATCCTAATAATATTAAAGCTTTGTATGAACATTTTCTATATTACCAAGGAAACAATTTTAAAGATTTATTATTTGATAGTAAAATTATTAAATATGAAAGAAAGAAAACCTCATTAAAAAAAGTGATTGAAAACTTAAAATCTAAAAATATTGATGTATTCTATAAAGAATTAACAACAGATGATATTAAAGCGACAAAAATAAGAGTATTAAAGGTAATTGCTCCAGGGCTTATAGATATGCATAAAAGTCATATATTACCACGTTTGGGAGCTGAAAGATATTGGAGTGTTCCTCAAAAATTAGGTTTAAAGTATTTTAAAAAATTATGTGATAAGCCACACCCTTTTCCTTAATTATTTGTGAGGTGTTTGAAAATGAAAAAAGAAATATTAACAAACTTATTTGCCGATTTATTAAATGTTATTGATAAAAATGAAATAAATGAAATTAAATTAAAAATTGATTTAAATGATAACAATATTTATTCGATACTTGATAAAATTTGTTTGTATTTTTACACATTGTATAATGATAGTGCAATAACTATAGAAAAATACAATATGATATTAAATACTATCAATAAATATTATAACAAGAGTGCTGATTATATTTATAATAGGATAGATTGGATTACTGAAGCCTATTTAAGTAATCCTAAAATTTCTTTAGATTACCATCATCAACAGTTATTATCATATTTTAAAAAAATAAATATTATTTTGAATAAATATAAAATTGATTATTTTCATGCAAGTGGATTTATAGGGTATATATTATCAGATAAGAAATTAGAAAGATTTCATCATGATATTGACTTGTATGTAAATGAAAAATGTTTGAATGATTTAATTGATGGCTTTTTAAAAGAAAATTTCGATATTATTTATACTCATGAAAAATACAAAGAAAATTTATTTAGACATGGTTTTAAAATAAAAAGTAATGATGTAGATATTCCTATATGGTTATCTTTTTATGAGTGTCTTTCGAATGGCGCAATATATGTTAAAGAGTACTACGAAGACAAAGATAAAAATCAAATTACAAAAAGGAATTATAATACACCTTTATGCACATTATTGAGTTTAACTGATGGCAACTATAATGGTATAAAGTTTAAATCCATGAGTTTAGAGGCACTTTATTGTAGTAAAAATGGTAATCGAAAAAAAGATATTTATGACTGTAAAGTTATAAAAGAGTTAATGGATATGAATAAAGCTGAAATGCTAAAACAGGAATTGATATACGAATGGGAAATACTAAATTATATACCTACTTCGGTTACAGATGCAATCAATAAAATTACTCGTGGAAAGGAGTTGGCGTATCATAAATAAATTACCAAAAAATGAATATAGAATTTCAATAATATCAGCATGCAATATGAGATGCGTATATTGTCACAATGAAGGTAATAAAAAAAATAGCAAACTAAGCGTAAATGATATTAGGTGCATTGTTGAAAATTCGAAAGGATTAAACTTAACTAATATGAGATTGACGGGTGGAGAGCCGCTGTTACATCCTGATATTTATAAAATATGTAAAATGCTTTCAGAAGAATATAATCTTAAAGTGGGTATTAATACTAATTGTATTGAAATTGATAAAATTATTTATATGATAAAAAAAGGTTGGATTGATAGGGTAATTGTAGGATTAGACTATTTTGATGGGGTTGTATCAAAGCAATCGCCAGTAGGAAAAACCTCAAAGGAGATTTTATCTAATATATTAAAAATAAAAAGGCTAGGGTGTAATGTCTCAATTTCAACTGTATATAATAATAATTATGACAATATATTTAAATTAGTTGGTTGGTGTGTTAATAATAAAATAAGAATTAAAATTATAGAATTAATAAAAAATGAAATACATGAAAGTTCTGATTTAAATTATATAAAAATGAGAGATTCAATTATTAAAGATTATAAATTTAAAGTTAAGATTGATGAGTTAGAAGAGTACAATTGTTATATAGATAATTTTAATGTGGTCTCTTTTTTTCCGTCATTATGTAGATTAAGAAGATGTGATATATGTAAAAAAATACATCTTAGAATTACAAGTGAAGGTAATATAAAACAATGTATTCATTATGAAAATAATGATAAAAGTGTAATAGGAAAAAATAGTAGATTAAATATACTAGAAGAAATAAATCGTGATGTTGATTATCATTATGAGGTAAAAAATGAAGTATAAAGTATTTTGCCATGGTTTTTTACGAAATAAAAATAGAATTTTATATTTAAAAAGAGAAAAAGATAAAATATATCCATGTAAATGGGATTTGCCAGGTGGATTTTGTGAGTCGAATGAAACGTTTGAAGATTGCATTGTGAGAGAATTTAAGGAAGAAACCAACTTAGATATATCTGTTATAGATTTGATTGATTTAAAATGCCAAATTTATAATAATGAAATTATAATTGTTCTTTTATTTGCTGTTAAGTTAAAATCCAAAAGAAAGATTAACTTGAATTTTGAACATACAGATTATGAGTATTTAGACTGTTTAAATGGTAAAGATGTTATATGGTATTTAAAATAATTATAGGGGGGTATAGTATGATTAATTATTTATTTAGCGGTATTAACTCTGAAAAAGGTTTTACAAAAGAGCAATCTAAATATTTAAAAAAAGATATTAAAAATAACTCAAATATAGTTTTTATTGCTAGTGTATTTAGTGATTATAAGAAAAATGATGAGTTATTTGAAAGCTATATAAAATGTTTCAGAAACAACAATATTAAATTTAGAAAATCAAGTATTATTGATGATAGAATTTCTATTACTTTAGCGCATAAATTAATTAAAGATGCTGATATAATATTCTTACTTGGTGGGAATCCAGAAATGCAAATGAGATCAATTAATCAGTATGCTTTAAGAAAGTACATAAAAAAAGTGAATATAGTAATCGGTGTTAGTGCTGGTTCCATGAATCAGTCAAAAAGAGTAATGTACAAAAATGATTTTGAAAATTTTGTAATGAAAGATTATGAGGGCCTTGGTTTGGTAACAATAAATATTTTTCCTCACGTAGATTTGAATAATCGAACCATTATTAAAGAAGTAATGGAAATTAGTGATTATTTACCACTTGTTTTATTACCAAATGATTCTTTTATAAGAATTTCTAATAAAGTTGAATATTTTGGAAAATATTATTTTATAAAAAATAGAGAAATTATCAGTAACTAAAAATCTAGCTTTAAATTAATGCTATATATCTAAATATGATAATAATAATGGGATCTATTTTTTAAAAATTATATAAGCTATAATTGAATTAATATAGTTTTATTAAGAATAATATAAGATTAATTGTATAATTGTAAATGATGTATAATGATAAATTAAAGCATATATAATAATTTTGCTCATTAAATGAATATAAAAGCAAAGCCATCTAATTTCAGATTAGCCTTGCTTTTTAAATATTTAAAAAAATTTATTTTTCTTTTTCAATGGTAACTTTATATCCATATTTTTTTTGCTATTCTCATTAAGGTTTCAAAAGTATATCTTCTTGTTCCTCTTTCATAGCTTTGAATTGCCATGTCACTTAAACCTATACTTTTTCCAAAGTCAGGTTGACTTTTATCTGACCATTCTCTTAAAATTTTAATTACTTCTTTTTCTTTATAATCATTTGCAACAATTCTCATTTTATGAACTCCTTATGAATCTACAATACTAAAAAAAATTAATATTAAGTCCTTTTCCATACGTAGAGTATGTGCATCATTCATCTTTTTCGATTGTAATTTTATATCCATATTTTTTGCTATTCTTATTAATGTGTCAAAAGTGTATTTTCTTGTTCCTCTTTCATAGCTTTGGATTGTCATGCCACTAAAACCTATACTTTTTCCAAATTCTGGTTGTTTTAAATTTGTCCATTCGCGTAATATTTTTATTACGTCTTTAGATTCATAGTCATTTGCGATTATCTTCATATATGCTCCCCTCCTTGACAAACATACTCTAAGTATGTATAATTTTATTAAAATCCATACATCGCGTATGCTTAGACGTGTTAATTAACCAAAATATATGATTTTATAGGAAGTGGAGTCATGAACAAGGAATTAGAATGGCATAATATAAAAATAAAAATCAAAGATATAGCAACAAAATACATTCAATATTGTTTATTGATAGATATTAATTCTACTTCAAAAATTTCTAAAGATTATACTTTGGAAATATTAGATATTAATGATATAAATAATTACACTAGGCTCAATAACATAGAATTAGAAAAACGAGTTAATAAAATAAACTCGTTTAGAATCGCATTTAATAAGTTGACAACAGAAGAAAGAAAAATAATATATTGGACTTATTTGGATAAGATAATTATGAAAGAAACGTATAAAAAGTTATATACTCTTTTAAATACAATATTAAGTGACATTGAAAAGAGAGTAATAGAAATGATATATGGAATAAAGGGTAAACAGTACAAACAAATTGAAATTTCAGATATTCTCAATATCCGCAGTATAAAGTTTCAAGAATTAAAAAAAAGCTTTAAAACAATTAAAATGTTATATTAATGATACGATTTAAAAAAATTTTTTTAATATATATCAAAAATTGTATTTAAATGTTATAATAAAGGTACTTGTTAGATTTGATATTTAAATTTTTATAGTAAAATGTAAATACAAATAAGCTCATTAAAACTTATGAAGGCGCTGATGGGTTAAAAACAGGATATACTAGTGAGGCTGGTTACTGTTTAACAGCAACAGCTAAAAAAAATAACATGAGATTAATAGGTACTGTTATGGGGGCTAGTGATAGTAAATCTAGAAATAGTGTGATGACAACCTTATTAAATTATGGGTATAATATGTATGAAATGCAAGTTGAAATAGAAGAAGGAAAAACGGTTGTGAAGAAAAATTCTCCTAAAGCCCTAAATGAAGAAATTTTAATTGTGCCTAAAACTGATGCAAGTGTATTAGTAGAAAAAGGAAATGAAAAGGAAGCTTTAAATTATGAAGTTAAAATTGATAGGTTGAAGTTACCTATAAAAAAGGGCGAAAATGTTGGTACGCTTTTCTTAAAAGAAGGAAAAAAAGTTGTTAGTAAAGTTCCTTTAACGGTAAGCTGTGATGTAGAAAAAGCAGATATTTTAACGCTTTATAAAAGAAATATAAAGAAAATATTAAGTGGTGTATAAAGGAGGTATTATGAAAACTTTTGAAGGTGCTATAACAGCCTTAATAACCCCATTTAAAGAAAATTGTGAAATAGACTATGAATCATTAAATAATTTATTAAAATATGAAATAGAAAACAACATTGATGGAATCGTAGTATGCGGAACAACTGGAGAAGCATCAACTTTAACTGACGAAGAACATCTTGATGTTATAAAGTATTGTGTAGAAAAGGTAAGTGGTAATATTCCTGTAATTGCCGGTACAGGTTCTAATAATACTTTACATGCTATCGAAATGAGTAAAGAAGCACAAAAGTTAGGGGCAGATGGTATTTTAGCAGTTACACCTTATTACAATAAAACTAACCAAAGAGGTCTTATTAGTTATTACTCAGATATAGCTAAAAGTATAAATATACCTATTATTATGTATAATGTACCAAGTAGGACTGGTGTTAATATTCTTCCTGAAACAGCTCTAGCAATAGCTTCAAAAAATGAAAATATAATAGGAATAAAAGAAGCTTCAGGAAATATTTCTCAAGTGTCAAAATTAATGACATTAAGTAGGGAAAAACAGATTCCTATTAAAATGTACTCGGGAAATGATGATCAAATATTACCTTTATTATCGTTAGGTGGTAACGGCGTTATTTCGGTAGTTTCAAATATAAAACCGAATCTTGTTCATAATCTTTGCTCGAAGTATACAGATTTAAACGAAAAAATAAAACTTCAAGATGAAGTAACAAAAATAAGCGAGGTACTATTTAGTGATGTTAATCCAATACCTGTTAAAGAAGCATGTTACCAATTAGGTTTAATAGAAACTAATAAAGTAAGGAGTCCTTTAATAGAAATGGATAATGAAGGTAAAAAACGTTTGGTTAAAGTTATAAAAAATATTTAATTTAAGAGATTTAATCATGAGATTTTGATCAAATCTTTTTTAATATATAAAAAAACTTTAAGCATAGATGGTTTAAGTACTATAAGACTTAATTAATAAAAGAAAGATTTTGTTATATTTATTGATTATGTTATAAAAATGTGTATAATACTAGGTACTTGGGGGAAAAGAAAATGAAATACGATTTAAAAACAGTAAATGATTATATTAATGGTAACGATTTAGAATATGATATTGAAGTATTAGAAAATGATAAAGATTTTATGCTAGAAGTTATTATGAATACTAGGGATAAAAATTTTTATAAGTTATGTTCAGAAGAAGTGAAAAATGATTACACGTTTGTAAAAAAACTAATAGATGAATTTAGACTAGATACCAAATTTATAATGGTAGTAACTAATTTTTATTTAAAGTATAATCCTGATAGCCCGGAAAGGCTAGAATTACTTATAATTATGGATAAGTTAACAAGAAATTCTAAATTTAATGATAAATATAAAATGGAATTGAACTGTGAATTTATGCTTCAAAAACTTAGGTTGGAATCATTTTTGAGAAGTCCAAAACTTAGTAAAGAAACTAAAGAACAGTTAGGATTAGGGTTCGTTTACTTCCAAGAATTATACTATGATAGTAAATTATCTTTAGATTATTGCGCCAGAAGACAAATAAATGATGTATTTATAGATTATAATATTAGTTTAGAAAGGTTATTACATGAAAAATTTAAATTTCCAGAAGAACTTGAGAAGATGGGAATTTATACATTTATGATAAGCTTTATTGAGTGTTATGATTCATATCTTGCTTCTTATTTATCTGTAAATAAAGAAATTCTAGATGAATTAGTACTTGATATTACCGGTTACATGAAAAGATGGGAAGATTTTGAAAGCTTAAACGAAAGAATAAAATATGATAGAATGCTAGATATGGTTCATGAGTATATGGAAAAAAATAGTGACAATTGTAATTTGTTAGAAAGTGAATTATTGTATTATATCGGAAAGAAATTAGGAGTAAAAGATAAAATTTTTAAATATGACATTATTAGTAAAGATATTTTTGCCGATTTAATTAATAGGCTAGATGATACTTATTTTGATAGTGAGAATATGAGTTTTAGCGACTTAAGACATTATCAAAACGTTGAAAAAATTATGATTGATAATTTATTTTCTAAAAACTATGTTAATGTCATAGAAAGAAAAAAGAAAAAAAGTGGAAAGATTATAAAGTTATAAGTAAAGTGATATTTAAAAAAAAATATATAAAGATCTAACTTTAATGTTTTGTGTTAGAATTAATAATAGGTGATTAAACTTGAAAAGAATGAATGTAATAGTAGTTTTTAATAATGATATGAGTAAAACTTTAATGTGTAAAAGGACTAAAGAACCATATAAAGGAATGTATAATTTGGTAGGAGGAAAAATAGAGGTACCTAATGATGGCTTAAACGAGGCCTATAGAGAGTTAAAAGAAGAGACTAATATTTGCAAACGTGATATAGAACTAACTCATTTTATGAATATAACTTATGTTAAATGGGATAAAGAATTAGAAGTATATTACGGTATATTAAATAAAGATGTAGAATTGATTGAAGAAGTTAATAAATTAGAATGGGTATCAATAAATGATGATTTTTTCGATATGACTAAATATGCAGGAGAAGGTAATATTGGCCATATTATTGAAGAAATTAAAATAGACTTAAATAAAAATTTAAAGTAATTAAGACAATTATTAAATGCGAAGAAAGTTGACTTCAAGTATATAAAGATACTAATATTAATATAGGTTTAATTTATTCCTGGATTGATAAATGAAGTGATAATAGATTAAATTTTATAAAATTAAAAATGGGAAATTCATTATGAAGATATCTATTAACTATATAATAACAAATAGAATATGAAAATAATAATCATCTGCTTTTTTATACTTTATTTTAATAATAGTTTCTCCCCCCTGAAGAGCCCATTTTGGGCTCATTTTTGTTTGATTAAGTTTATAATAATTTATTATAGGTTTTCTAAAGTTTAAAAAAGTTTAATTTAGTTCTAATTAGTTTAAATATTGTGGGTGGTTAAAAATATAAAAATTAACCTAATTATACCAAAAAGCGTTGACCAAATGGTATAATTAGGTTAAAATTATATTGGTGATGAAAATGTTATATAATCATAGCGAAATAAAAAATAAATATAAAACAACTTATCAAATACGAAAAGCAATAAGTAATAAAGAAATATATAAAATAGAAAAAGGTATTTATTCAGATAATCCAGAAGTGCATTATTTAGCAATTTTAATGAAAAAGTATCCTTATGCAGTTATTACAGGAGAATCAGCATATTATTATTATAATTTTACTGATATAATACCTTCTAAAATATATTTAGCTACACGTGATGTTAATACAAGAATACATGATAAAGACATTAAACAAATTCGTATGAGGGACAATCTTTATAAATTAGGCAGTACTCAAATTATATATGAGGGAGTAATTATAAATATTTTTGATAAAGAGCGTTTATTAATTGATTTAGCAAGAAATAAAAATAAAATTGGATATGATTTATATAAAGAAATTATATTTAATTATAGAAAAATTGCTGATAAATTGGATGTAAGTAAAATAGAAGAATATTTACAATATTTTTCAAATAGTGATAAGATACTTGGAATATTACAAGATGAGGTGTTTTAATGAATTTAAGTAAATCAGTAGAACAATATATCCAGATTGGATATAAAAAAGATGATGCTATATCTAAGGTTGCGCAAGATATAATTCTTTTAAAAATATCAAAGAGTAATTTTTCAGAGTATATTACCATCAAAGATGGAGTTGTAATGCACTCTATATCTAGAGATAATCGTAGAGCTACTAGAGATTTAGATATGGATTTTATTAAATACTCTTTAGAAGATAACTCTATTCATAATTTTATATTAAAATTAAATGCAGTAAAAGATGGTATTAGTATTGAAATAGTAGGTAAAATTGAAAAATTGCACCATCAGGACTATGATGGAAAGAGAGTTAATATAAGACTAATCGATTCTAATGAATTTATAATAAATACCAAATTAGATATTGGAGTTCATAAATTATTTGATATAGAACAAGATAATTATTGTTTTGATTTAGGCATTTTTAAAGAAAATGTTAATTTACTTATAAATTCAAGGGAACAAATTTTTGCTGAAAAATTAAAGTCATTACTAAAATTTGGAATAACATCAACAAGATATAAAGATGTATTCGATTTTTATTATTTAATTAATAATGAAAAATTAGATAAAAATAAATTGTTAAAATATATAGATATTCTTATTTTTGAAGATTCACTCGTGAAAGAAAATGATTTTGAAGGTATAATAACTAGAATTAATTTGATTTTTATAAATAGTAGATATAGATCTATGTTAAATCAAGCAAACAATAATTGGTTAAATTTACCTGTTGATATTGTTATAAATAATATTTTAGAATTTCTATCATCTTTAGAAGTGGTGAGTGTCTGATATGAGTAAGGAGATAATCAATTTAATAAATGAAAAAGAAGAACAAATAAAAAAGCTACAAGAAGAAATTGCAATTTTAAAAAAGAAACTAGAAATTCTTGATAAATCAGATAAATCAACAATCATATTTTCTAAAGAAGAAAAAGTGAATCTATTTATGAATTATTTTAGGGGGAGAGATGATACATACCCATATTTATCTATTGATAAAAATAATCCAAGCAAGAAATATTATATTCCAGCTTGCATTAATGAATGGAAACAAGGAATTTGCAATAAGCTTATGAAAAGGCCTTGCAAAACTTGTCAATATAGAGAAAATAAACCATTAACATATGAGGTTTATCAAAAACATTTAGAAGGACAAATAATAGGTATTTATCCACTTTTAGATGATGAAACATGTTATTTTCTTGCTTTTGATTTTGATGATAAATTAGAAGAAAAAAATATAAAAGATGATGTACTTGCTTTTTGGAGTGTTTGTGAAGAGTATCATGTTCCAATATCAGTTGAGAAAAGCAGATCAGGTAAAGGATTTCATATTTGGTTATTCTTTACTGAAAGAGTAAAAGCAATTACAGCTAGAAAATTGGGTAGTCTTCTTTTATCTAAAACTATGGAAGTAAGGGATAATTTAAAAATATCTTCTTTTGATAGAATGTTTCCTAGTCAAGACTTTTTACCAAAAGGAGGATATGGTAATTTAATTGTGTTACCATTTCAAAAAGAACCAGCTAGCTATGGAAATACTTTATTTATTGATAAATATTTTATACCTTATAAAAACCAGTGGGAATATCTAAAGAATATTAGAAAAATATCTAATGAGGATGTATATGATTTGATAAAAATATTATCCGATAATACAATAGATGTTAGTCATGAGGATTTAAATATTAAAGAAGAAATAAAAAGTAAAAAGAAAAATAATTTTAAATTTCCAAAATCTTTGGATGTTATATTAGATGATATGATTTATATTGACAAGAAAAATTTGTCAGCAGGAGCAAAAAATTGTTTTAGACGATTAGCATCTTTTGCAAATCCAGAATTTTATAAAAAACAAAGACTTCGTTTATCAACTTATAATGTCCCTATGGTAATAGATTGTAGTAGTGTAGATGATAGATATATTAAATTACCACGAGGAACGTATGAGTATTTATTAGACATTTGTAACGAAAAAAAAGTAAAATTGAAAATAAAAGATAAAAGAAATCAAGGATACAAAATAAACATAAATTTTAATGGTAGTTTACGTGATGAACAAGAAATGTGTTTAAATAGATTATTGAGTTATGATAATGGAATTTTACATGCACCAACTGGATTTGGAAAAACAGTAGTGGCTTGTAATTTAATTGCAAAAAAGAAAGTTAACACATTAATTATTGTTCATAGTTTAAGTTTATTAAAACAATGGCAAGAAAGAATTAAAGAATTTTTAGGTGTTGAAAATGTTGGTCAAATTGGAGGAGGAAAAAATACAATTACCAATGTAATAGATGTTGCTAGTATTAAAACTTTGTGGAATAAAGGCGAATTAAATGAAATAACCAAAAATTATGGAATGATTATAATTGATGAATGTCATCATTTAGCCGCTTTTACTTATGAACAAGCAGTAAACAGTATTAACTCTAAATATGTCTATGGTTTTACAGCAACACCTAATAGAGAAGATGGACATAGTCCAATTGTTAAAATGCAATGCGGTGATATTAGATATGAAGTTGATTTTAAAAAGTTTAATGAAAATCTTGGCATTCCTATGATAGTTAAAGTTAAAGAAACTTATTTGAAATTTGCTGATCCATTAATAAACGATTATACAATTAATGAAATAAATAACTTAATTACGAAAGATATGGATAGAAGTGAAATGATTTTTAACGATGTCAAAAATGAATATAAGAAAGGAAAAAATATTCTTATATTAACTGAGAGAATAGAACATTTAGAGTATTTGAGTTCTAGAATGCAAAAAATTATAAATAATGTATTTGTATATAAGGGTGGATTAGGTAAAAAAATATTAAAAGAATATGATGAAAGTAATAGAATGATATTAAATCAGAACAAAAATAAAATTATTTTAGCAACAGGATCTTATATTGGTGAAGGATTTGATGATTCAAGTTTAGATGTTTTATTTTTAACCATGCCCATTTCAGGAATTACAAAAGTAACCCAATATACAGGAAGGCTACATAGAAAGAATGATAATAAAAAAGAAATCATTATTTATGATTATGTTGATAAAAATTTTAAACAAACAAGAAATATGTTTGAAAAACGAAAAAAGACATATGTAAAATTGGGCTATAAAATAATAGATGAAAGATCTGTACAATTAACAATATAAGAAGAATATCAACCACCCATTCAACCACCAAAATAGGAGATTTTTATTTTAAAGTTATAAACTTGTTTAAACTTTTGTAAACAAAAATCCTTTGAAAATAAAGGATTTGATAATATAAAATAGTTTAGAGTACGTGATATAAGTTTGCCCCCTGAAGAGAGCGAAAGCTCTCATTTTTGTTTATATTAAAGGGTTTGAAGCCTGTTAAGTAATTTTAGGTACACTTTTAGGTACACAAATTTAAAAAAATTAATATTTCCTTTGTCAAACATACTGATGATTATCTTTTTATCAGTAAATTTGTCAAAGATATAAAAGTGAAAAAATTGTACTTTGAATTTTCTTTTTTTCTGTATATAATACGACAAATAGGAACTTTTTTGTTATAATGTTATTAGTGGAGGTGCTAAGATGTCTGAAAGAGAATTGGATTCAAGTATAAATGATTATATTGAAACAGAAACACCTAAAAACTACGTAAAACAACTAGAGTGGGATATGGCTATAGGACTTCAAGAAGTTGATAACTTAAAACCATCTAAGTATTTAGAAAAATTGTTACAAGAAAATGTAACAGGTGAAAAAACAATTTATGAAGTAGAACATGAATTAAAACAATATTATGTAGAAAAAGATAAAACTGATAAAACAATTCAAGATGAATTTGAGTGTGATTTAGTATCTACTAGGATAGTTCAATTATTAGAAGAAGATAATTTTGAACTATCAGTAGACTATATAAAATATATCCATGAATATTTATTTAAAGATGTTTATGAATTTGCAGGAGAATTTAGAAAAGTAGATTTTTCTAAATACGAAAGAATTTTAAATAATGATTCAGTTGCTTATGGCGATTGTAAATTATTAGAACAATCATTAGATTATGATATATCATTAGAAAAAAATAAAAACTATAATGAGATGAATATAGTTGATGTAATTAATAATATAACTAACTTTTCTTCAAGTATATGGCAAATACATCCATTTAGAGAAGGTAATACTAGAACTACAGCATTATTTATAGAAAAGTATTTAGTATCCCTTGGATATGATGTAGATAACACTATGTTCAAAGAAAAATCAGTATACTTTAGAAATGCATTAGTAAGAAGTAATTATTTCAATAATTATTTAAATATAAAAGAAGATAATAGTTTCTTGATTAAGTTTTATGAAAATTTATTATTAGGTAAAAACAATAATTTACATTCAAGAGATTTAATTGTAGAAGAATTATTTAATAAAGAGAATTAAAAAACTTTTCTAGATGTATAGACATTTTACTATATTTATCTATATTATTAGCACATAAGTAATTATGTTATGCATTTTTGCATATAATAATGCTACTTAGTAGCAATAAAAAAGCTAGTGATTCCCACTATAAGAGGAACTAAAAAAAGAAGCGATTCCGGCCATAACAGTGAACTTGAAAAAGAAACTAGAGAATAAACTTTAGTTTTTTTGTTTTTAAGTATATAATATTTTTCGAATGTGATATTACGAAAAATTTAATTTTAGTTAGATTGGATTCAAAATATTGTGACTATTTAAGATAATTTGATAAAAGAGTTCCATATAATTATGATAGAAAAGAATTATATGATTATGCATATGAAGAAACAAAAAAGGTAAAGCTAAAGCAATACCTTTTAAATCTAATAAAAAATAATATTCTAACTTGGCTTACTAGCTAGTTTAGAATATTTTTTAATTTTAAATAGTATGGTATACTTAATTATAAAAGAAGGTGATATTGTGAGTAATGTTTCGTTTATAAATAATTGTTATACTATTGATGACTTAAGATTACCGTTAATACATTTTGAATCAAGAAAAAAAGATATTTGTGTTATTTTTATTCATGGGATGTGTCAAACAATAATTAATAATTATTTTGCTATAGTTTTAGGAAATACATTATCTCAAAATAATATAGGTTTTTTATATGCACATAATAGAGGACACTCTATAGAAAACAATCTCTTAACGAAAGATGGGAACTATAAAAGATGCGGATGTATGTATGAAATCTTTGAAGATTGTATTTTTGATATTGATTTGGCTATTTATTTTTGATATTGATTTGGCTATTAATAAAGCAAAGGAATTGGGTTATAAAAGAATTATTTTGATGGGACATAGTTTTGGTTGTAATAAATTGATTTACTATTATTATAAAAAGAAACCAGAAATTATAGGAGTTGTACTACTAAGTGCACCTGATATGGTGGGATTGCATTTAAGTTATGAAAAAGATTATTCTAAATTATTAAAGGAAGCTAAAGAGAATATAGGTAGAGGAAATCCCACTAAATTACTTAGTAAATTAATTGAAAATTATATGTATATGAGTTCGCAAACTTATTATAATTGGTATAAAAAAAATTCTAATTTAGATAATTTGCCTGTTATGGGGAATTCAGATAATTGGTGTCAGTTAGAATCAATTACAGTACCAGTACTGACTATTTCAGGAAGCAAAGAAGAAGATAACTACCATAAGCTAGATTTGTTAAAAGAAAAAGCAAAAAACACATTATCTTTCGAATGTAAAATTATTGAAGGGGCTAATCATTTTTATGATAATAAAGAGAATGAATTAGCAAGTATTGTTTTAAATTGGATTATTCAAATTAATAATTATATTAAATAATATATTTAAGGAGCATACTATGAAAGATTATTATAAAGCTTATGATGAAAGATATAAAAGGGTACATGAAAAAAATTATTATGGGAGTTTAGTAACCCTACTAAAGAAGTAGAAAACATAATTAATAAATATAATATAGCTAAGCAAGATAAAATATTAGATTTAGGGTGCGGAGAAGGTAGAGATTCAATATATTTATTAGAAAAAGGTTATAGCGTATTAGCACTTGATTATTCTAAAGAAGCAATTAGAATGTGTAATAAACTGACTAATAATAAATACTTAGATAATTTTAGAAGCTTTGACATATTTGAAGATGAAATAAATGAAAAGTTTAAGTTTATTTATTCTATGTCGGTTATTCATATGTTTGTATTAGAAGAACATAGATATAAATTTTTAAGGTTTATATATGATCATTTAGAAGATGATGGTATAGCTTTTATAACTAGTATGGGTGATGGTATAAAAGAAAGTAAAACAGATATTTCTAAAGCATTTGATAAGGTTTATAAAAACGTTCAAAGTGCTGACACTTTAGTAAGGGTGACTAATACATCATGTAGGATAGTAAGCTTTGATACATTGTTAAAAGAAGTAAAAGAAAGTAACTTAACTACGTTAGAAAAATTTATTTCTAATGAAATTCCAGGATTTAATACATCTATGTGCTTAATATTAAAAAAGTAGGTGATTATTATGAAACTAGAGTTATACGTTCCTAAGTTAGAAGATTATTGGTATGAAAAACAGTTAAATGAAGATGAGAAAACTATGAGTTATAATGCTGGCTATGATGTATCTTTCCCAGGCTATAATTATGATACTGGAATTATTTTATTTCCTAAAGAAAGATGGAAAATAAAATATGATAAAAGAATAAAAGAACGTATGTTTTTTTGCATACATTAAAGATACTTCTTTAAATGAATTCGTAGGATACTGTAATTACCAGCTTAATAAAAAACTTAATAGGTATGAATGCGGTGTTGTAATTGAGGCTTCAAAAAGAGGTAAAGGCTATTCAAAGAAAGCTCTTAAATTATTATGTGAAACTGCTTTTAAAAACGGAGTAGAAGAACTTTATGATAATTTTGAAAAGGATAGAGAAAACACCTTAAAGGTATTTAAAGATGTTGGTTTTAAAATTATAGAAGAAACCAAATGGAAGAAGTTTGGTAAAGATGTTAATGGTGTTACCGTGTTTATTAATAAAGAATTATTTATGAAAGAAAAGAAAAAAGGCTTAACCAAGTAGAATTAGAATGGATAAGATGGAAAAATATTTTAAAAGTATTGGATGTAAGTATGCATTAGTAGATGTTTTTGCGTACAATGAAAACGGTTTTAACTTTTATAATAAAAATGGATATCATGAAAGGATGAAAACATTAATTAAAAAAATTGATTATAATATTTTGTACAAAATAGAAATTATATGTAAAGCATGTATAATTTTTATTTTTTTATTTTTAATATTTGTTATAATAAAACTGGTGATAATATGAAAGAAGCTTATAAAAAAACATATGAAAGTATAAAAAAAGAATTAGAAGTAAGTGATAAAGGTCTTGATGAAAAAAATGTAGCTAGCTATAGAAAAAAGTATGGAGCTAACATATTAAAAGAAAAAGATAAAAAAACTAAACTTCAAATTTTTTTGGAGCAATTTAAAAATGTAATGATAATCTTACTTATAATAGTAGGTATTTTATCCTTGATATATGCTATTTTAACTGATGGGGATTATTTAGATTCTATCGTTATTTTAGGAACTACGTTAATTAATTGCTTTATGGGTTATATGCAAGAATCAAAAGCAGAAGATGCAATTGGTAAATTAAAAAAATATTCTGTTTCCTACGTACTGGTAAAAAGAAACAATAAATATAAAAAAATTGATTCTAAAAAATTAGTGGTAGGAGATATTATTATGCTTGAAGCAGGAGATAAAGTTCCGGCCGATGCTAGAATAATAAATGCTTATTTTGCTAAAACTGATGAATCAATTTTGACTGGAGAAAGTCAAAGCGTAAATAAAGATGAAGCTATAATTGAAAAAGATGTAACAATATCAGAAAGAAAAAACATGATTTATTCAGGTACTATTTTAGTAGCTGGTAAAGTTGAAGCTATTGTTGTTGCAACCGGAATGAATACTGAATTAGGTAAAATAGCATCTAGTGTTGATACTAATATTGAACCGGTTACCCCATTAGAAGTTAAGGTAAATAAAGTTAGTAAATTTATTACTTTTGTAGCAGCTTTTTTAGTTACTTTTGTACTTATTTATGGAATTATAAAAGGTTATGATACGCTTAGCATCGTAATGTTATGTATTTCGATGATTGTAGCTAGCGTTCCAGAATGTCTTCCTATAGCAATAACAGCAACTCTTTCTATTGGAGTTTCTCAGATGGCTAAAAAGAAGTCTATTGTAAGAAATTTAGCAGCAATTGAAACACTTGGTGCAACAGAAGTAATTTGTACTGATAAAACTGGTACCCTTACTAAAAATGAATTAGAAATTGTTAAAATGTATCTTTATGATGAAACTTTAAAAGAAAAAATTATTGAATGTATAAATTATAGTAATAACGCAGTTTTATCAAACGATAGCTATAATGGAGATGCTGTTGATGTTGCGTTTAAAAAGTATGCTTTATTAAATAAATTTAAAGATAATAATTTAAAAAAGATAGTAGAAATACCATTTGATTCTGATAGAAAAATGATGAGTATAGTTTATTCTGATAATTCAAACATGTTTTTGTATGCTAAAGGCGGATTAGAGTCTATACTAAGTAAAACTTCTTATATTTTAAAAGATGGTAAAAAGGTAAAGATTACTGATAGTATAAAAGAAAAATTTTTAGCTACTGAAAAAGAGTATTCTACTGATGCACTTAAAGTTTTAGCGGTTGCTTATAAAGATCTTAATAATAAGTATGATGAGGAAGAAGAATATCAAAAAGAGGAAAATGATTTGGTAATAATTGGGTTAGTAGGCTTAAAAGATCCTGTAAGACCTAACGTAAAAGAAGCTATTAATTTATGTAAAAGTGCTAAAATAAGACCAATAATGGTTACAGGTGATAATTTGCCTACTGCACTTTCTATTGCAAAAGAAATAGGAATTTGTGTTAGTGATGATGAAGGTATAAATGCTTCTAGTCTTTCTAACCTATCACAAAAAGAACTTGTCAAATATGCTAATAAGTATTCGGTCTTTGCAAGAGTAAGCCCTGAAAATAAGCTTGAGTTAGTTAAAGCTCTTCAAAGCAAGGGAAAAGTAGTAGCAATGACAGGTGATGGAGTTAATGATGCTCCTGCTTTAAAATTAGCTAATGTTGGAATAGGAATGGGAAAAAGTGGTACAGAAGTATCTAAAAACGTATCTGACGTTATTTTACTTGATGATAGTTTTAATACTATTACAACAGCTGTTAAAGAAGGAAGAAGAATATATGATAACGTTATAAGTAATATTTTGTATAACTTATCTAGTAACTTTACTGAAATAGCCATTATATTATTTGGATTATTTACTGGAAATACAATTATTTCTGCCATTCATGTTTTGTATATTGATTTGGTCGCAGACACCATTCCTTCAATTACCTTGGCATTTGAAAAAGCTTCTTTAAATACGATGAAGAGAAAACCAAATGGTCTAAACAAAAGAATATTTACAAAGTTTTTTACAGCATTTTTATCTATATCTGTTATATTAGAGACTTTAATAAGTTTAATAGTATATTACCACTTTAAAGATATTTCTGTTTCTCTTGCTCAAACTTTAGCTTTATTTAGTATCATAATTAACGAATTTGTATTTGCTTACAACTGTCGTTCTTTAAAGGAAAGAATTCATAAAAGAGGTATTTTTTCAAATAAATACTTGAATATTGGTATAATTTTCTTACTTATTATTCAAGCTATTGTATTCTTTACGCCTGTAGGTCGTTTATTCGGCTTAGAAATAATTACCATAAGTCAATTTATATATGTGATATTAATTAATTTAATTTCATTTATTATACTTGAATTGATAAAACCATTAATTGAAAAATATTTTAAAGATGAATAAATGTCATAAAAAGGTTTTAGGTTAGACTTAAAACTTTTTTTAGTAAAATAAATGTATAAAATTATTATTTATAAATAACTGAATGCTATATAATGGTATAATAATGTAAGGAGTTGATAATATGAACATAACAATATTAGGTGCTGGGGCTTATGCGTTAGGTCTTGCCCTAAGGTTTAATAAAAATAAAAATAGAATAATAATTTGGAGCAAAGTAAAAGAAGAAATAGATGTTCTTACTAAAACAAGAATGAATGAAAAAGCATTAAAAGGTGTTAAAATGCCACAAAATTTTATATATACCACTAATACAGAAAAAGCAATTGAAGGAAGTGACATTGTTGTAATAGCAGTTGCTACTAAGTTTGTATCAAGTGTTTGTAAAGAAATAAAGCCTTATATTAAAGATAAACATATTGTGATAGCTTCTAAAGGAATAGAGCAGGATACATATAAATTTGCAAGTAAGATAGTAAAGGAAACCTTAAAAACCAAGAGATTGTGCACCATTTCGGGGCCTTCGTTTGCTAAAGATATGGCAACAGATGAACTAATTGGTTTATCACTAGCTACTACAAATAAAAAGACTAAAGAAGTTGTTATGGAAGCTTTAGCAAGCGATACTTTAAAAATAAGACCTAATGATGACTTTTTAGGAGTTGAATTATGCGGTACAATGAAAAATGTTATAGCACTTGCATCAGGTATGCTTGACGGAATGAAAGTATCAGAATCAACTAAGGCAATGTTTCTAACAGAAAGTTTGAATGATGTAAGAAAGCTAATAAGAAAATTAGGTGGTAATGAAAAGACTATTATGTCTTATGCTGGCTTTGGAGATATTCTTCTAACTTGCACATCATCTAGTAGTAGAAATTATAAATTTGGGAAGATGACGGTAGAGGTAGAAGATAAAAATGAAATTAATAAATATTTAAATGAAAATACGGTTGAAGGTGTCTATACACTAAAATCAATATATGGTTTATTAAAAAATAAAAGGGTAAGTCTTCCTATATTAGATTTAATATATGACGTGGTATTTGGTTATAGAAAACCTAAGGAAATATTAACTTTTTTAATGGAAAAAGAATAATGTTTAATTAAAAAGATAATTGTTAAAAATGATAAAATATTAATTTGTTTTTAATTCTAAAAACGACACTTATTTAAGTGCCGTTTTTATATAATTAATTTGGTGATAAGATGAAACTATACTTGGATTTAATTATTTTACTTAATCTTTTTTTAGATTATGTTTTACTTCTTGTGGTTTCTATAATTTTAAAAAGAAATGTAAAAATGTTAAGAATAGTATTAGGTGCTTTAGTAGGTGGCGTTAGTGTTTTGGCTTTATTTTTAAGTTTTACTTCTGCTACCTTATTTATTTTTAAAATATTTATATCAATATTAATGGTAATAGTAGCTTTTTCTTATAAAAATATTAAGTATACCTTAAATAATTTATTTTATTTATATATTATTAGTATTACTTTAGGTGGTTTTTTATATTTTGTAAACGACCAATTAGCATATAAAAATAATGGTTTGTTTTTTTATCATTCAGGATTAAGTATAAATTGGATCTTAGTTATAATTTTAACCCCAATTATTACTTTTATTTATATATTTCAAACGAAGAAACTTAAAGAAAAATTTTCAAAAATATATAAAGTTAATATAACTTTATTAAATGGAAAAGAATTAAACATTTCAGGATTTTTAGATACGGGAAATAGCCTTATTGATCCTTATAAAAAAAGACCTATAATAATGGTCAATAAAGAGCTTTTAGATACGTATAACGAAAAATATATTTTAGTTCCATGCACAACAGTAAATAGCAAAAGCATGCTAAAGTGTTTTAAAATAGAAAAATTACTTATAAATGGTAAAAAAATAGAAGAAGATGTATTATTAGGAATAAGCGACAATAATTTTGATTCATTAGGGGTAGAGTGTTTATTACAAAAAAATATTTTAAAAGGAGAAATTTATGAAGAAAATAATTGAATTTATCAAAAAGTTGTTTTTTAAAGTTAATGAAGTATTTTTTGTTGGTAGTAGTGATGCACTTCCAGAACCTTTAAGTAAAGAAGAAGAAATAAAATATGTTAAAGCGTTTGAAGAAGGTAGTATAGAAGCTAAAAATAAACTTATTGAACATAATTTAAGATTAGTAGTTTATCTAGCTAAAAAATATGAAAATACTAAGATTGATTTAGAAGATCTAGTAAGTATTGGAACGATAGGGTTAATAAAAGGTATAAATACATATAAATTAGATAAAAATATAAAGCTAGCTACTTATGCTTCTAGATGTATAGATAATGAAATTCTTATGTATTTAAGAAAAAATAGAAAAAGAAGTGGTGACGTATCTTTAGAAGAATCTTTATCTTATGATGCTGAGGGTAATGAATTACATCTTGAAGATATTTTGGGTACAGAAGCAGATTTGGTTACTAAAAAATTAGAGGATGATGACTTAAAATATACTTTGATGAATGAAATAGAAAAACTTCCAGAAAGAGATAGAGAAATTATGAAATTAAGGTATGGCCTTTTTGGAGAAAAAGAGATTACCCAAAAAGAGCTTGCAGAAAAGTTAAATATATCGCAGTCTTATATCTCAAGAATAGAAAAGAAGGTTATAAGAAAAATTAAAGAAACTATAAAGTTATGATATAATAAATTTGGTGATTTTTGTGTACAAAAAGTTAATTTTATTTATAAAAGAAAAAATTTTGAGTTTGGAAGAAGAAAAAAGTATTTATTCTAAAGATTTAGCAAAAATAAGAAATGTATATTTTTTATTAAAACCCGACGGTAAAGAATTTGATGATAAGAATATGTCTAAACTGCTAAAGAGAGAAGAAATTTTAGATGATATGGTTTCTTTTTTAGAGAAATCAAATGACGTTATTGTTAAAGCTTTACAAAAAAATCTGTTAGACCAAGCTAAAACTATAAAAGAACTTGAAGATCCTTTAAAAAGAAAAGGTTTATCTTTTTCTCTTTTAAATAATAGTAATTTACTTAATTACTTAAAAATGAAGAATTCAGCAAATTATAGACATGATGATTTATTTGAAAAAGTTGATTCTTTAATTTCTGAATATAATACTATTTTGCAAAAGCTAAGCGATATAGTTACATATTTTTGTAAGTTAATAATTAATAGATATGAAAATTTTAATAGCAAAAAAGAGTCTTTAAAAGAGCAGATAAAATATCTGAAAAATATTTGTAAGGATATTTCAAAAAATAATCAAATAGATATAAAATATATTAATTATTTTTTGAAAGAAATAGAAAATATTGAGGATCCTATCCTAAAAAAAGAAATATCTGATTTATTTAAACAGTATAATGAAGAACATCTAGTAATAAAAAATAAAGATGAAGAGCCTAAAAAAGAACCAGTAAAGGTTGTTAGTATTATTTTAGAAGAGAATTTTGATGATAAAAATAGCATCCTAGAAGATAAGACAGATTTAGAGGAAGCCAAAAAATATTTAGAAGCTTTAAAATGTTTTGAGGAAACATTGGATATTTATGAGTTTTTAAATTCTATTGGCAAATCTAAATTATCTAAGTTAAGTGCTTCACTATTTGGATTATTAGGTAATGATAAACAGGATATTATAATTAAGGAAGCTATTAATAAATTACTATGTGATGATTTGGAAGAACCACTTGAAAATGTCTTGCCTTCTGCAGAAAATAAAATTTTATATTATGATTTTTTGACGGGAAAGAATAAAATATTTTCTGATATTAAGAAAAAAATACCTGAAGAATATTATGAGGATGTTATTAAGGGATTAAATTTAATTAAAGAAAGAGGTATAATGCAAAGGGTAAATACCATAAGAAAGGTAAGCAAGGTATTTAAAATTAGAATTGGTGATATAAGAATAGCTTTTAAAAGGCTTAGTAATAACGTTTACATAATATTAGGTATTTATTGTAAAAAAGATGCTAAGGGCTTTGATATTATTGAATCAATTGAAGAAAGAAATAAAATTTTATTAGAAAAAGAAATGGATATTGTAGAAGCTATGAAAAATGATACTATATGGAATCTTTATACTGATGTAAATGATGGCTTTGAAAAAGAAATAAGAGAAAAATTAAATAAAAAAAAGTTGTTCAAAATCTAAATAAGTGTTATTATTTTAATAGAGGTGGCTTTTGTGAATAGCAAGAATAATATGAATAGAATTAAATTCGAGGAATTCCCTGGAAATAAAAAAAATGGTGAACTATTTAAAAATAAGTATTTTAAATATTTAGTGATAATAATTTTCTTTATCTTACTTATTGGGTCAGGTTTTTTTAATTATTGGTTACTAAATAAGTCAGAAGAAGGAAACTATAAAAAAATTAACGATTTTAAAGAAAATTATGCAACTATTTACATAGAAGAAAGAAAAGATTTATTTCAAAAAATGGGTTTTAGTAATATCACAAATGATAAGGGAATAAAAGATGGAAAAGAATATGATATGACTTATGGGGATTATAAAAAATATAATGGTTTTAATATGCTTGATTCTATAAATGTTTATTTTGATAACAATGAAGTGGATTATATAAATTTAAATTTAATATATAAACTAAATGAATTTAAAACATATAAAGTGTTAAAAGAAAGTAATTCAATACTTAAAAATTTTATAGAAGTTAATTTAAATGATAATGTTATGACGGAGTTAAAAAATAATGATTATTACTTTTTAAAAGATGATAATTTAAAAGCTAATTTCATATTTAAAGTGTTACCTACTTTAAATGATGATTATATAACTTTAAATATTGTATTTCAAAAAGATGTTTAAAATTAATTAAGATTGAAAAAAAACAAGATAAAAGCATAGACTATATTAGGGTGATTATCTTGAAAGAAGAATTTAAACTATTTGTAAGAAAAAAGCCAGAGCTTATAAAATATGTAAATAAAGGGGATACAACTTGGCAAAAAATTTATGAGCAGTGGTCCTTATATGGAGAAGATGAAAACATTTGGAAACAGTATGGTAATTCAAAAGAAGAGTCTTCTGAAACTAATAAATCTAGTACGGATACACTTTCTTTAGCAGGAATTGTTGATATGCTCAAAAAAGTAGATATGGCTTCTGTTCAAAAAGGTGTAAATAGTTTACAAAAGATGGTTGAATTATTGCAAGGTTTTACTTCAAAAGATGATAATGTAAAGCAAGATTCATATAAACCGAGACAACTATTTAAGAAGTTTGAGGATTAATGGATACTAAAATAAAGATATTTCTTGATTCTAACCCTGATTATAAGAATTATTTAAGATCTAATTCTTACTGGTATAAGATATTAAATAGAAACCCAGATATGATTGGTTCATTTATAGAAGAAGTTAAAGAAAAATATAAACTTAGGACTTCTGATAAAATAAATAATGTGGTAGAAAAAATAGATATGCTTAGTAAATTTTTAAATGTATTAAGGTGATGTTATGATAGAAAGTTCATTTGATATAATTGATAAAATAGAATCTTCAAAATTAAGTTTAAGACTAAAAGAAGTTAAAAGAATGATAAAGGAAGATGAAAAAATAATTAATTTACTTAATGAATTTAACAAAGCTAAAGAAGAATATCAGACGTATGGAATAAGTGATAAATATAAATTATTAAAACAAAAATTAATGTGTAATAAAATAGTTAAGGAATATTTGACCATCCAAAACCAAATAAATTTGCTTTCTTTACATATAAACATGAGGATGAAGTCTTTAATTAAAACTACTTGTAAGTAGTTTTTTTATATACTAATTTATACAATTATTATATAATGTATTTGAGTATATTATAAGAGGTGTTATATGAAAATAATAAGTGGTAAATATAAAGGAAGAAAAATTCAAGGTTTTGATATTATTGGTACAAGACCTACGATGGATAGGGTAAAAGAATCTATTTTTGGTATGATACAAAATTATGTAAATGAAGCTACTGTTTTAGACCTTTATGCAGGTTCTGGTAATTTGGGTATAGAAGCTTTAAGTAACGGTGCTAGTAAAGCTTATTTTAATGATATTAATAAAGAATCTATAAAAATTATAAAAAATAACATAAATATGCTAAAAGCTGACAATACTATAATTATAAACCAAGACGCAACTAAGACTTTAAATGATTTACTTAAGCAAAAAGTAATCTTTGATATCATATTTGTAGATCCACCATATAATACAGACGAAATCGCTAAAACCCTATGTTTTATAAATAATAACTTAAGTATTTTAAGCGATAACGGTATTATTGTTTGTGAGACAGAGCTTCAAATTCCTTATGAAAAGTTTAAAAATTTAAATATTATTAAAAGTAGGTCATATGGTAAAAAGAATGTAAATATATTAAAAAAATGTCAAAATGAAAATTAATAATATTGACTATAAAAAATACTCGTGATAGAATAAAATTGTAAATAATAATAGGAGGAGAAAGAAAGTATGAAAAAAAATAACAAAGGTTTTACGTTAATTGAATTGTTGGCAGTTATCGTAGTATTAGCAGTAATCATGGTTATTGCAACACAGCAAATAAATCAAGTAATTAAGAAAAATACGGCAGACTCATTCAAGAGTTCACTAGATATGGTAGCTAAACAAGCTAAAACATATTATGCTTCAGAGGGTATGGATCCTAGTGATGCACAATTAGAGTCTATGGTTGACTATAATACAAGTGAGTATACTATAGAATATGATAGTTCTAAGATTTGTTTAGTGGCTGCTGAAAATGGTAAATTTAAAGGTATAGCAAAAGATGATTTTGGAAAAATAACATTTGATAGAGATAAAATTATTGATAAAACAAATACTTATGAGTTTGTAGCTGGAACTAATCCTAAACTATGTGTTATGTTTAGTGGTGGTTCTGTAGGATCTTATACTACTACTAATTCGACTCCATAACCATAATAAGCAAGTATTATGGTTAATAATAAAAAAAATACAAATAAAAATAGAAGGAGAAAGAAGTTATGAAAAAAAATAACAAAGGTTTTACGTTAATTGAATTGTTGGCAGTTATCGTAGTATTAGCAGTAATCATGGTTATTGCAACACAACAAATAAATCAAGTAATTAAGAAAAATACGGCAGACTCATTCAAGAGTTCACTAGATATGGTAGCTAAACAAGCTAAGACATATTATGCCTCAGAGGGTAGGGATCCAGACTTAGATGGTTTAAAAGCTTTGGTTGATTATAATACTAGTGAGTATGATATAACATACACTAGTGGTGAAATTTGCTTAGTAGCCGCTGAAAATGGTAAATTTAAAGGTGTGGCAATGAAAGACTTCGGTAAAATAAAATTCAATGATGGAGAAACAGAAGATACAACGGATACATATAAATTTGATGGTAGTACCACTAACCAACCTAAATTATGTGTTAAATTTGCTGATGGCTCTGTAGGATCTTACTAACAAAAAAGAAAAAGATATCCTTTTTCTTTTTTTTTATCCTTTTTTTTAGTATAATAGCTTTGTATTGTGATTGGAAGTGATAGAATGCTACTTATTGGTTCTCATGTTTCTTTTAAAAGCTCTGATCAGTTATATGGAAGCGTAAAAGAAGCAGTGAGTTATGGTGCTAATACATTTATGTTTTATACTGGAGCACCACAAAATACAAAAAGATGTAAAATAGATTATGATTTGACTTTGAAGGCTAGAAACTTACTTTATGAAAATAATATTGAGCTTAAGAATATAGTTGTTCATGCACCTTACATAATAAATTTAGCAAATAACGAAAATAAAGAAAAATATGAATTTGCTATTAATTTTCTCAAAGAAGAATTAAATAGAGTTTCGATGCTAGGAATAACACTTTTAGTTTTACACCCAGGAAGTTATGTTAATCTAGATGAAAACTTAGGTATCCAAAACATAATTAATGCTTTAAATGAAATTATAAAACCTAATCAAGAAATTAAAATATGTTTAGAAACTATGGCGGGTAAAGGAACAGAGCTATGTTACAAAATAGATCATTTAAAAAGAATTTTTGATGGATTAAAGTTTCCTGATAAGGTTTTTGTTTGTCTTGATACTTGCCATCTTAATGACGCTGGTTATGACTTAAATGATTTTGATTCTTATTTAAAGAAATTTGATGATAAAATTGGTTTAAATAAGATTGCTTGTATTCATGTCAATGATTCAAAAAATGTTATTGGATCACATAAGGATAGACATGAAAATATAGGTTATGGTACGATTGGTTTTGATAACTTACTAAAAATTATATATGATGAAAGATTTAAAGATATTCCTAAAATTTTAGAAACTCCTTACGTTTCAGACTGTGAAAGTAGTAAAAATAAAACTTATCCTCCTTATAAATTTGAAATAGAAATGATAAAGGATAAGAAAATAAATGATAATTTAA
Source organism: uncultured bacterium (assembly GCA_949285875.1). Taxonomy (GTDB): domain Bacteria; phylum Bacillota_I; class Bacilli_A; order RF39; family UBA660; genus Aphodocola. The sequence goes on from CASDZZ010000001.1 coordinate 45,929, forward strand.
TAGAAGAAATAAAAAAATTTTATAATTAATTTTGCATAACAAAACCACTAACATAATATATTGTTAGTGGTTTAATTATTTTGATTAATTATTTCTTGTATAATTTTATATACATTCTCCAAAGAATCATCGTATTTAAAGTCTTTATATTCTTTGTTATCTAAACTATCTGATACTATTTTTATAGAATAATATTTTTTAAAAGGAAAATTAACTATTCCGTTTAACTCCATATCAAATATAGCTTCTTCTTTGATAGGAGTTTTAAGGACAAAACCATCCGAGGTGTAACAGTCTACGGCTTTTATATTTTTAATTAAATTCATTTTAAAAGGAGAATTTAAAGAATAATATAAAGGATCTCCAAATGAGGTTAAATCAAAATGATAACCAAAACTTTGTCTTGCTAAAACTGTTTCTCCAACTTTCAAGTTATTTGAGCCACACATTCCAATGTTAATCATAATATATTCTTTAAAATTCAAGTTATATTTATATATTAAATTAACTAAGGAACTTGTTATTCCGTTTCTTGATATATCAGTAACAATAAGTTCTCTATTATCATTTTTATAATAATTATCATCTATTTTTTTTAACTTATAATGCTTTATTATTTTTTGAGCTTCTTTTTCCATTGCAATAACAAATAAATATTTCATAATCTCTCCTAACAAAATAATTATAGCATATATCGGTAAACATTTAAAACAAAAAAGAAATAAAAGAAGACTTAAAATATATTGTAAAAATGCATAAAAAATAGTATAATTATGACGCGGTGGTGATTGTGCATGATTATTGATTTAACTAAGTTAATGTATGGTCAAATATATAAATTACCGGTCGAAGGTAAGCTAGTAATTCCAACTGATATATTAAAAAATACAGATATAAGAAGTATATCTCCTGTTAAGGTAAGTGGTTTCATTTACAATAATGAGGAAGAGCTAGATTTAGAGGTAGTTGTTAGTGGGGTTATGGTACTACCTTGTGCTAGAACGTTAAAAGATGTAGAAAGACCTTTTAGTATTGAAATAAATGAGTCTATTGATGAAAATGATGACAAATATTTAAAAATTATTCAAAATAGACTTGATATTTTTCCAATTATATGGCAATATATATTAGTGGATGTTCCTTTAAGAGTTCTTCATCCTGATGCTAAAGAAGAACCTATTTATGGTAATGGATGGTGTCTTATTACTGAAGATGATACGAAGGAAGTAATTGATCCAAGACTCGCAAAACTAAAAGAATATGAGAAAGAGTAAGGAAGGAGTGAGAATATGTTAAAGTTGGATATCCAAACATTTGCAGTTCCATTCAGAAAAATTAGTAAGACAAGAAAAAGAATGCGTCGTACTCATTATAAGATTGAAGCTAACGGAACAGTAAAATGTCCTAAATGTGGAGAAATGATTAGACCACATAGAGTATGCCCATACTGTGGCAACTATAAAGGAAAAGAAGTTGTTAAGAAAGAAGCTGAGTAATAGCTTTTTTTTTATCCCTAAAAGTAAAAAGGAGGTTAAAGATGAAGTCTATAGATATAAAAAGGGAATTAGACGATAATAACAATGTTTATAATATATTTGTAGATGGAAAAAGATGTGGTAAATTTACGGTAATAAATGATAGCACTAGTATAGAAATACTATTTTTAGAAGAAATTACATATAACAAGTTTAGTTTATATTGGAATATAATTTTAAGAGAAATACTTTATTTTGTTTTAGAAAATAATGAACTAGTTGGTAGCGTTTATTACTATGATGATTCTATTAGAGAAAATTCTTATGATGATGATTTTAAATTTAATTATGATGAAAAAAATAAAGTTTACTATTTACGTAGAAAGAAAATTAATGACAAGCTAGATTTTTAATGATATTATTATAATAGTGGTGGTATTTTATGAAACATATAAAAAAAATATTATTAATTTTAGTTGGTGTTATTTTCCTTTTTTTTAGTATTATATTTGGTAATCAGTATAATGATTCTGCTTCAGCTAGTGTATCTAATATTAATAATAAAGAAGAAAAAACACTTAATAACGAGCTAGTAATTTATTATTTCGATGTTGGACAAGCTGATGCTATTTTACTTCAAGATGGAGATAAAAATATGATTATCGATGCTGGCAATAATGAAGATGGAGAAAGGTTAACTAACTTTTTAAAGAATAATTTAGGTATTGGTTCTTTAAATTATGTATTCGCTACTCATCCTCATGAGGATCATATTGGGGGAATGGATGATATCATTAATAATTTTAATATAGAAAATTTTTATATGCCAGAAGTTATTACTACGACAAAAACGTTTGAAGATATGCTTGATGCTTTAGAAAATAAAAACATGAGTTTTACGGTTCCTAAAGAAGATGATAGTTTTATGTTAGGAAGTAGTAAAATAGATGTCTTGCATGTTGGTAATAATGCTAAAGAGTTAAATGATGCATCTATTATTTTAAAAGTTACTCACGGAGATAATACGTTTTTATTTACCGGGGATGCTAGCAGTAAAGTGGAAAAAGAAATATTAAATAAGAATATAGAAAGTGATGTATTAAAAGTAGGACATCATGGTTCGTATTATAGTACTTGTGATGAGTTTTTAGATAAGGTAAATCCTAAGTATGCAGTTATTTCGGTAGGAAAAGGAAACTCTTATAAGCATCCTTCTTTTGAGACCTTAAAAAAGTTAGAAAATAAAAATATCGAAATTTATAGAACTGATGAGGCTGGTACTATTAAGATAACAAGTGATGGTAGTAATTTAAAAGTTGATAGTGAAAGGACTAATATTGATGGATAAATTTGCAGTTGATCAAGTTGAAAATGATATTGTTATTTTAGAAAATATTTTAACAAAAGAAAAAAGAGAGTTAAGCATAAACAATTTTAACTTTAAAATAAATGAAAAAGATGTATTAGTTTTTGATGGCAAGAGTTACTTTTTAGATAATAAATTAAAAGAAGAAAGACTAAATAAAATAAAAGAAAAATTTAATAGATTGAAAGGATAATATAAGGTATATTATCCTTTTTGCTTGAAAAAAATATGTAAAAATGTTAATATAAGCATGTTTTTAAGGGAGTGATGGTTGTGAAGAAAGAAAGTATTGTTTTAAAGCTTTATAAAATGTTAACTAAAAGACAAAAATTTAGTTTTATTATAATTATATTTATTATGATTATATCCGCTGTATTAGGACAGTTATTACCGCTTGCAATAGGTAAATTAACTGATGATATATTAGTTAGTGAAGATATATCATTTGTATCTATTATTCCATTTTTATTATTCATATTAGTAATAACTGTTGTAAATGAAATAATTAAGGTAATACGAAGATTAATTGTAGAAGATACTTGTACAAGGTGTGAAAAAACTGCAAGAAGTAATGCTATATCATCTCTTCTTCATGCACCTTTATCCTATTTTAAAAAAAATATGACAGGAAATATTCATGGTAGATTAAACAGAAGTTTGGAAGGCACAATAAGATTATTGAAGCTAGTTTTTATGGATTTTGCTCCAGCTATTTTTAGTGGTGGGGCTGCAATTATTGTTATTTTTTCTAAATTACCTTTTTTTCTTGCACTTGCTATGCTTCTTGTTATTCCAATTGGGGTTATTATTGTTTTTAGACAAATTTCTACGCAAAAGGGTATAAGAGTAGAATTAATGGAAGAAAAATCATCCATGGATGGAACAATGGTTGAATTAATTAATGGTATAGAAGTTATTAGGGTTTTTGATAACGTTGATTACGAAGTTGATAATTTTACTAATAAATCAGAATTTTTAAGATCTAAAGAAATGAAACATCATAAATCAATGGCTCTATATGATTGTTTAAAATTTATTAATGAAGCAGTATTTACGGTTTTAATAATAGGTATATCTGCTTATTTAGCAGGAGAAAAAATAATAACCGTAGGAACTGTTTTAACAGCTTATTTATGTTTTACTCAGCTTACAACACCACTTAGGGAGTTACATAGAATTTTTGATGAATTATCAGAGTCTACAATTTTAGCTAAAGAATATTTTAAGATAACTGAACTTGATAAAGATTTTTCTTATAAAACGGTAGCTGGTCAAAAAATAAATAGCAGTAGCATAATTAATATTTCAAATTTGGATTTCAGATATAATGATAATTCAAAATTAATTTTGGATGATTTAAATCTAAACATAGAAGAAGGAAAATTTATCGGGATAGCTGGTCCTTCAGGGTGTGGTAAATCTTCTTTAATAAAAATCATAACAAGATTAGAGAAGGCTAAAGGAAGCATAATAATAAATAATTATGATATCAATTCTTTATCAAGAAAGACTATTGCTAAGTTAATTGCATTAGTACCTCAATCACCATTTTTAGTATCAGGAACTATAAGAGAAAATATATGTTATGGTATTAATAAGAAGGTAACCGAAAAAGAATTAAAGGAAGCTGCTAAAAGAGCTTTTATAGATGAATTTATAGAAAATCTTCCAAATAAATATGATTCATTGGTAGCAGAAGGAGGAAGTAATTTATCTGGAGGTCAAAGACAAAGAGTAGCTTTAGCTAGGATATTTTTAAGAAAACCTAAAATTTTGATATTAGATGAGGCTACTTCAGCTTTAGATAATACTTCTGAAAAATATATCCAAAAAGAAATTGAAAAATTACAAAAAGAAAATAATACTACAATAATATCAATTGCACATAGATTAACCACTCTAAAAAACTGTGATGAAATTTATGTTTTTGACAAAGGAAAAATAATTCAAAAAGGTAAGTATGATGATCTATCAAAAGAAGAAGGTATGTTTAAAGACATGGTTAGAGGGGTAATAAAGTAGTATTAAATAAAATAAAAAGGTGGTATTAAAATGAAGGCACTTTTTCTAACAAGTTCTTTAAGTACTAATATAAAGGATGAAAACAATAATAAAATTCCGATAAAATTTGAAAATACTAATATGATTTTAGATAATTTTAAAAAGTATATAAAAAAGTATGATAATTTTTTATATATAGCTAGTAATCCGAATGATAACTTAGTAACTGACTTATATTCGGATGTTGTGTTTAAATCTTTTGATTTAACTTTACCTTTTAGAAGTTATAAAGTTTTAGATAATAGAAATATTAATGATGCAGATAAGCTGGTTTCAGAAGCAGATTTTATTTATTTAGCTGGTGGACATGTTCCTACTCAAAATAAATTCTTTAATGATATTAATTTGAAAGATTTATTAGCTAAAAATGATGATGTAGTAATATGTGGTGTGTCTGCGGGAAGTATGAACTGTTCTTTTAATGTTTATTCTCCTCCTGAAGAAGAAGGTGAGGCAAAAGATAAGAATTATAATAAATATCTAAAAGGGTTAGAACTTACTAAAATAAGTATATATCCTCATTATAATGAGGATGAGGTAATCATACTAGATAATTTGGATATGAAAAATGATATACTACTTATAGACAGTAATAAAAGGCCTTTTTTTGCATATCCTGATGGAACTTATATTTTAAAGACAAATGCTGCTGTTAAATTATATGGTTTATCATATCGATTTGAAAATGGTAAATATTATAAATTTAGTGATGATTTAGAGGCTAAAGATATAAAAAAATATGATATGTAAAAAATGTTTTAATTAAAAGTGATTTTATTTGTAACGTGTTTTTTAGTAAATGCGTTATTTTTTTATATACATAGTGTCTGCAAATCTTATATTATGTTATAATTAAATAAGTTAGAGGAGGTAATTAGCTATGATACATAAAATGAAATTACAAGAAGATCCATTTATAAAAATAAAAGAAAAAACAAAAACAATCGAAATGAGATTATATGATGAAAAAAGAAGAAAAATTAATATTGGTGATTTAATAGAGTTTACTAACGTAGTTACCAAAGAAAAAATGGTTTCAGAAGTTAAAAATATGTATATATATAGTAGTTTTGAAGAGCTTTATAAAAATCATGATAAAATATCAATAGGCTATGATAAAGAAGATACTCCTGACCCAAAAGATATGTCTATTTATTATAAAGAAAAAGATATAAAGAAAAATGGTGTTGTAGGAATTGAAATTGCGCTTATTAGTAATGATATAAGTGTTAAAAATGAATATGGTAATTTTAAACTAAGAGTGGCAGCTATCATAGAAAATGAAAATAAGATCTTGCTTTGCAAAGCGAAGAAATTTAGTGGATACGTTTTTCCAGGAGGACATATAAAGCTAGGAGAAACAAGTAAGGAAGCAATGCTTAGAGAGGCAAAAGAAGAGTTACAAATTAATTTTAAAATAGAAAGGTTATTTTGCATTCATGAAAATTTATATGAGATAAAAGAAGATAAAATAGCTAGTGAAATAGTTTACTACTACATGTTAAAGCCATTAGAAAATTTAGATTCTAATAATTTTATTGTAACAGAAAATGATAAGGGAATTATTAAAAAGCATGAGTACGAATGGATAGATAAAAATAGTTTATTAAATGTAAATGCAAATCCAAAAGATTTATGTAAGTTAATTACTAATTCTCTTGAAAGTTCGAATAATATTTTATTTACTGATGAAAGAATTTAGTTATTATTAAAAAAAAACTTGAAAAATAATAATTTTTATAGTATATTTTAAGTGACGTTTTTGCAAAAAAGTTATATATTTTATACCCACTGCATAGAAATATGTGGCTTTTTTGCTGTAGAAAGGAGAGTGGTAAAATGTCGTTCATCAAAGTTGAAAGCGTAAGTAAAACATTTAAGGTTGCTAAAAGAGAAAGTGGGCTTAAAAACGCGATTAAGTCTTTTTTTAAGCGTGATTATAAGTTTATAAAAGCAATTGATAATATTTCTTTTTCAATTGAAAAAGGAGAAATAGTTGGCTATATAGGCCCTAATGGTGCTGGTAAATCTACTACCATTAAAATACTAAGTGGAATACTTATTCCTGATAAAGGAAAGTGCACCATAAATAATATGACACCTTGGTTAGATAGAAAAAAGTATGTTAAACAAATAGGTGTTGTTTTTGGTCAAAGAAGTCAGCTATGGTGGGATATTCCTGCTAGTGATACTTTTGATTTATTAAAAGATGTATATGATATTGATGAGGAAGAATATCAAAAAACTAAGGATGATTTAATTAAAAAATTAAATTTGGAAGATATAATAAATGTACCAGTTAGACAACTTAGTTTAGGTCAAAGGATGCGCTGTGAAATAGCAGCATCTCTTCTTCATTCTCCAGAGATTTTATTCTTAGATGAGCCTACTATAGGCCTTGATGCGGTATCTAAGCAGATAGTTAGAGAGTTTGTTAAGAAATTAAATAAAGAAAAGAAAGTAACGGTAATATTAACTACACATGATATGTCTGATATAGAAGCGTTAGCGAAAAGAATCATTTTAATAGGAAAAGGAAAAGTACTTTATGATGGTTCTTTAAAAACACTAAAGAATAAGTATGATGTAAATAAATACGTAACAATAATTACTAAAGATAAGTTAGAAATTAAAAATAAAGGAATAATAAAAAAAGAAAAGATTAAAGAAGGTTATAAATTTATAATTGATTCTAAAATAATTAATATATCTGATTTTCTTAATTTGGTATCTAAAAAAATATCAATTGATGATGTAGAAATTGATAATGAAAATATAGATGATATAATCGTAAAATTATATAAGGAATATCAAATATGAGATTTTATTTATCATACTTTAAATTAAGATTTATAACTTCTTTACAATATAGACAAGCTGCTTTAGCAGGAATTGCAACCCAGTTTTTCTTTGGAATGGTATTCATTATGGTATATCTTGCTTTTTATGAATCAGGAAGTGCAAGCCTGCCTATGAAGGTAAATGAACTAGTTTCATATTTATGGCTTAATCAGGCATTCTTTTCGTTAATATACATGTTTTATCAGGATAACGAAATATTTAACATAATAAAAAACGGGGATATAGCTTATGAATTAGTAAGACCTAAAAAAATATATTTTATGTGGTTTTCTAAAATAATAGGACAAAGACTAGCTAATGTCACTTTAAGATTTATACCGGTTTTAGTTGTAGCATTTATCTTACCTAGACCATATAATTTAGGTTTACCTTTATCTTTTAATCATTTTTTTATGTTTTTATTAACATTAGCAGTTGGTACGCTTTTAATGACAGCTATTATTACTTTATATCATGTATTAGCACTTAGTACTTTAAATGAAAAAGGTATAACTAGTATATTTGTTGTAGTAGCTGATATATTATCTGGAGGAGTTGTTCCAATTCCATTTTTTCCATTATTTTTGCAAAAGGTAGCGAACGTTCTTCCTTTTAGATATATATTTGATCTTCCGTTTAGATTGTATTCTGGAAACGTATCCATAAGTGAAGGTTTATTAGGTCTATTAGTTCAATTTATTTGGTTAATTATAATAGTTATATTAGGAAATGTAATACTTAAAAAGATACTTAAGAAAGTAGTAGTGCAAGGAGGTTAAGATGAAATTATATATTAAGTCATATAAAATGCATTTAAAATCTATTTTAGAATATAAAGCTTCTTTTATAATATCCTTTTTATCTCAAATACTAGTTTTCTTTTCTTACTATTTTATAATTTTAGCTTTATTTAATAGGTTTAGTAACATAAAAGGTTTTACTTTATACGAAGTCCTTTTATGCTTTTCAATAATTCAATTTGGCTATGCTTTTTGTGAAACTTTTGCAAGAGGTATAGATAAATTTGACAGATTGATAATAAAAGGGGATTTCGATAGAATCCTTCTAAGACCTAAAGGAGTTATTTTACAAGTTTTATGCTCAGATGCTGATTACGTTAAAATATCAAGATTAATTCAAGCAATAATTATAATGGTAATAGCCTTAGTTAATTTAGATATAACTTTAACACCACTTAAAATAATTACTTTACTTCTTATGATTATAAGTGCTATAACAATTTTCTTCGGTATCTTTTTACTTGCTGCATCTTACTGCTTTTTTACCGTGCAAGGGTTAGAGGTAAGAAACTTATTTACTGATGGAGGAAAGCATATGGCTCAGTATCCAATAGGTGTATTTAAGAAGGGATTCGTGATGTTTTTTACGTTTGTAATTCCTTATGCGTTTGTTAATTATTATCCGCTTTTATATTTTTTAGGTAAAAATAATAACGTTTTATATGCTTTTTCTCCTCTTATTGTATTTGTTTATTTAATTCCTTGTTTCATAATGTTTAATATTGGCTCTAAAAGGTATGCTTCTGTTGGATCTTAATTAATAAATAAAAAATAATCTTTTTATGATATAATTAGTTTAATATACATACTAGGAGGTACAATTTATGGAAAATACTGAAAATTCTATAGTTCAAAAGTTAGTTTTGTTTTATGCTGGGCTTTTTAATCCTTTACTAGGATTTGCTATATATTTTATTATTAAAGATGATGAAAAGAAAAAACATATGGCCGAATTTATCCAAAGAGGTTCTATATTTGGAGTAGCTTTTATAATTATTGGATTAATAATTTATTCTATTTTTTTGATAATTATATAATGCTTTCTAAAAAAATGACAACTGAAATATGTAAGGTTCTTGAGTATGTACTTATATAAAAAAAATAGTACATGTATGATAATCCTGATAAAAAAATAATTTATTTAGTTTCTAAAAAAGAAAGAAATATAATAATTTAATTTAAATATCTTGACATAAAAAAATATTTTAGTATAATTAAGGGCAAGTGAGAGGGTGTAAGTATAATGTTTGATGCTATATATATGAGCCATCCTGGGTTAATTGCCTACACGTACTTTTAGATTATAAAGCACGGAGTCACAAATAGAGGTTTGTGTTTCTGTGCTTTTTTGTTTGGAGCATAAACTTAGAAAGAAGGCAAAAAGATGAAATATTTTGAAAAAATTAAAGGGGAAAGAATATATCTATCTCCAGTAAGTTAAGAAGATGCTGAAATTTACACTAAGTGGTTTAAAAACAAAAAATTAGCTGAAAGTTTAGGCAAAAATTATAAAGAAGAAAATTTAGGTAACCAAAAAAAATGGATTTCTGAAGCATTAAAAAAGGGATATCACACTTTTGGAATTGTTAAATATAGTGATGATACGCTTTTAGGAAATATTAGCATTATGGATGTCGAAACAGTAAACAAAATTGGCACTTTATCTATTTTTGTTGGAGAAGAAAAAGAAAGAAATAAGGGTTATGGGACTGAAGCTTTAAAATTATTACTTGATTATGGATTTAATGTTTTAAATCTTAATAATATAAATTTGTCAGTTTTTAGCTTTAATAAAAGAGCAATAGATTTTTATAAAAATATTGGTTTTAAAGAGTATGGTGTAAGACATGAAAGTTATTTTTTGAATGGAGAATATCATGATGAAATATTTATGGAAATATTGAAGAAAGATTAAGTGGAATATAAGAATATGTGATTTTAATATAAAGAAAATTAAAGAGGTAATGGTTTATGAAAGATTTAATTAGAAAAGCAAAAATAGAGGATGCTAAGAAAATTGCCGCTGTAGTTGCAACTGCATGGCAAGAAACTTATAGAGGAATAGTAAATGATGAGTACTTGGATAATTTGACTAATGAGATTCCAAATATGACTGAAAGATATATAAAAAAAATAAAAGAAGGGGTAGATTTAGTTCTGGTTTTAGAGGTTGATGAAAAAATAGTTGGATTTACAAGTTATGGTAAAGCTAAAAATGAAGAAAAATATCCTTCATATGGAGAAATATATGCCCTTTATATAATTGATGGTTATAAGGGCTTGAGGTTTGGAAAAAAATTAGTTATTGAAGCAGCTAAGGGATTAATAAACTTAGGTTATAAAGAAATGGTGATAGGTTGTCTTGTAGGTAATCCTTCCAACAGTTTTTATAAATATTTGGGTGGTATAAAAAAAGATAAAGCTATATTTAAAAGAGCTGGTCAAGACTTAGACGAAAATTATTATTACTATGATAATATAAAATCATTAGTTAAAAAGTAATTATTGTAAGAAATTAAAGAAAGGTAAGTGAGTAGTGTGAACATAATTGAAATAAAGCATTTATCTAAAACGTTTAAAATAAAGGAAAAAGAAAAAGGTTTTATTGGTAGTTTAAAATCTATTTTTAAACCAAAATATAAAATTAAAAAAGCAGTTAATAACATTAATTTAACCGTAGAAAAAGGTGAAATACTAGCGTTTATCGGACCTAATGGAGCAGGGAAGTCTACTACTATAAAAATGCTTACTGGAATTCTTATGCCAACTAAAGGAGAATCGTTAGTAGCGGGTATAAATCCAGCTAGGCAAAGAAAAAAGCTAGCATATAAAATAGGTACGGTATTTGGGCAAAAAGAACAGCTATGGACCCATTTAACCCCATATGATAATTTTAAGTTTTTTGGAGCAATCTATGATCTTAAAAATTATGAGATAGATAAAAGAATTAAAGAACTAAGTGATACTTTAGAACTAGATGATTTTATTAATACACCAGTTAGAAACTTATCTTTAGGCCAAAGAATAAGATGTGAAATAGCAGCTAGCTTAATCCATAATCCAAATATTTTATTTTTAGATGAACCTACCATTGGTCTTGATCCTGTTGTTAAAGAAAATATTAGGGTTTTAATTAAACGAATGAATAAAGAATTTGGTACAACTATTTTTTTAACATCACATGACGTAGGAGATATAGAAAAACTATGCAAAAGGGTTGTAATAATAAATGATGGAAAAGTAGTACTTGATGATTCTATGGAAAATTTAAAGTATCACTATTTAAATAAAAAAATAGTCGAAGTTAAGATGAAGGAAAAAGTTAATTTAAAAGACGAAGAAGGTATCACAATTTTAAAAGATAAAGGTTATAACTTAAAACTTTCTATTGATATAGAAAAGAAGAATATTACTGACGTAATTAAATTACTTAATCCAGACAACCTAATAGATATTAACATATCTAATGAACCACTTGAAAACATTATTTCAAATATATATAAGGAAAGCAAAAAATAATGAGAAAATATTTTTCAATTTATAAAGCTACTTTATTAGAAAATTTACAGTACACTAAGGGTATATTTCTTTCTTTTATAGGTACTGGTATTCATATTTTTATATTTTTTGCATTATGGAAATATTTATATTCAAGTGGTGATAAAGAAATAATTAATGGTTATACTTTTGTTCAAATGATTTGGTATGTTACCTTTACTGAGTTTTTAACTCATTTTTCTAATAGTATAATATTAAGAAAACAGCCTTCCACTGATATAAGTAATGGTAATATTGCTTACGTAATAAATAAACCATATAGTTATACTGGTTATATATTTTCAAGATTTTTTGGTGAAAGTACCATTAAATTAGTGGTAACTTTACTGTGTTCTTTAACTTTAGGAATTATTCTAATTGGACCACTTAGTACTTTTTCCGTTAAATATTTACCATTAATTATAATAACAATGTTTTTTGGTGTAATAATTTCTGCTTTAATTAGACTTATTATTAGCTATTTATCTTTTTGGGTAGAAAACTCTGAACCGTTTCAGTGGCTTTTTAAAACAGTATTTTTAATATTTGGAGTTACTTTTCCTTTAGAAATGTTTCCCGTATGGTTACAGCCGGTAATAAGATATTCTCCTATTTATGCGGCTTTATCTGGTCCAGTTAAAATGATAGTTGATTTTAATATTTCTGAATATTTGCTTGTTGTTATATCTCAATTATTTTATATTGTTTTATTACTTGCAATACTTGTTTTTGAATATAAGAAAGGAGTTGAAAAACTAAATGTTAACGGTGGCTAAAAATCAATTTAAAGTTTCTTTATTATCTATTAAATATAACATACTAAGGTCAATGGTAAATAAGTCGTCATTTTTATTTAGCGTACTTTTAATGTTTATTTCTAATGCGTCTTTTCTTATTCAGTGGGTAGTTATATTTTCAGTTTCAGACGGAGCGGATTTTACGATGAAACAGGTACTTCTTTTGTGGGGAGTAATAGCTTGTTCATATGGACTTTCTAATATAATTTTTGGTGGTGTTCATTACTTACCTGAATATATTATAAATGGAAAGTTAGATGCTTACTTAGTTCAACCTAAAAACGTTTTACTTAGTGTTATGACTTCACATACTTCGGTAAGTGCATTTGGTGATGTGATATATGGCTATGTAGTTATTTTATTAGCATCACCTAACTTAGTAAGTTTTATGTATGCTACGTTATTTTCCATAACTGGTGCAATTATATATGCTTGCTTTATTATAATCTTATATTCCTCTATATTTTATAGTATAAATTATAGAGAACTGGTTGGGAGTTTGACTAGAATTCCAACTTCCTTTGGTACTTACCCTGATAATATTTTTGATGGAGTTCTAAAAATCCTATTATATACTATTTTCCCAATAGGATTTATTGTTTATCTTCCGGTAAAAGTTTTATTATATAATAACATTTTGTTTGCTATTTACATAGTTTTATTTGCTTTATTTATCGTGTTATTAGCTTCTACCATCTTTTATTTAGGACTAAAAAGATATTCATCTACTAATTTAATGAGTGCAAGAGTATAAAAAGAAATGAAAACTAATTAATTTTCATTTCTTTTATTATGTTATCATAAATATCTTTAATAATAATTTTATTATTATTAAAAATTATATAGCTTTTATTATAACCAAGTCTAGGTTTTCCTAAACTTCCGGGATTAGCATATATTATATTTTCTTTATATAATAATGGTACGTGGGTATGACCTGATATAAATATATCGCCATGATTATTAGGTAAAAAATCTTTAGAATACTTATAGCCATGAGTTAATGTAATGTTATGGTTATTTAATAGTAAAGTAATAACTTCGTTGTAACTAACATTATATTTTTCATAATTTATTTGATAGTCACAATTTCCTTTAATTAAAATAAGTTTATCTTTGTATTCGGTTATTAACTTCATAACATTTTCATTATTTGGGTTATAATCATAAGAAAATAAGTCTCCTAATACTATTAATTTATCAAATTTTTCTTTCTCTAGTACTTTATTTAAGCTAATGTAATCACCGTGTATATCTGAAACTATTAGTAGATGCATTTAAATCACCATAACTATTATATCATAATTAACTTTTTTACAAAAATTTACATTTTTATTATAAATTTTATAAAATACTTAAATTTATTGTTTTAATTTATAATATTTTTGATATAATGAAAAAGCCCCTAAAAAACGGAGGCTATTTTTAACTAAACAACAGTGAATAGGGAGTGGATATATGGATATAATTTTAAATATAAAAAATAGTGCATTAAGCACTTTATCAATTGTAAAAGAAGCAGTTAATGAAAATAATAACCAAGGAATTGTTATTATTGGAATGATTGTTGTAATTGTATGCCTTATTATTTATACGATTGCAAAAAATAAGGGTAAGTGTTGACGTAAATTTGTGTCAACGCTGTTTATCATTAATAAAAAAATTAAAGTTTAAATAATGGGGCTAATTACTGTGGTAATTAGTTTTTTTTAAATAGAGTAAATTTTACATGTAGATGGTATGTATATTGTTTTGTTTATCTTTTTATGTTAAATTATAATTGTAATAAAACTATCACATAATAGGCTGTATCAAGTAGGTGATAGAAATGAAAATGAGGGGAGGCTTTATTTATGGGCTGGTTAAATATGTTACTTAGATGGATCTAGTGTGTAGTATTATAAGGAAGGTATGTTTACATATCTTTCTTTTTTTTATTGATTTTAACAGCTGATTTTGCTAATATTAAATTAGTGGAGGCTTGAAATGAAAGAAAAAGAAAAGAGTAATATTTTTATTAAATCAATATTAGTTATAATATCATATTTTGCGTTACCATACATAATTGCACTTATATCTAATTCTAAATTAATTGATATAATGCTATATTTGTTATACGGTCTTATATTGATATTTTTGTACAAACAAGTTTTTATTTCTGATTTTAAAGATATCAGGAAAAATTGGAAGAAGCTTTTAAAAAGTATGTTTATAAGCATAATTTTAATATTTGTTTCAATGGTTTTGATAAACTTAATAGTTAGTGTTTTATTTAATGTTAAAGAAACTTCTGAAAATGATTATTCACTGCTTAATATGTTTAATGAAAATCCTATAATTATTATTGTATTGACATGTGTTTATTATCCTTTAGTTGAAGGTATAATTTTTAGAAAAACTGTAAGGGACATAATTGATAAAAAATGGTTTTTTATAATATTTTCTTCTTTATTTTATTTCTTTTTTAATGTTGTTTATACGTCCTTAAGTTTTGATAATATATTAGCTTCGTTATGTTACATAACAACCATGATGATTGTTTCAAATTTATATTGGAAAACAAATAATTTTACGCTTAGCATATTTGCAATGGCTTTATTTAACTTAATAGTTTGCGCATTAAGATTTTTATAAAATAAGGAGGCGTGCTTATGGAAAGAAAAACTCTAATTATTTTCTTAGCTATAGTCTTATTTTTTGCTGGCATGAGCAGTATTAGTGCCTCAAGTAATTTATTAAAAACAGAAACAAAAGACAAAGTTATATTTATTCAAGGAGAAAAAGGCCATTTTAATTATTCTTGGACCTTTGATAAAAATGAGTTTAAAAAAAATGAATTTGAATTTGATATGAATATTAAATTTGAAAGTCCAAATATAACAAGAATAAATAAACTAATTAATAATAATATAAAAAAACAGATGATATCATTTGATTATCATGGTAATTTACCATCTTTAGCTACCATTAAAGTTCCTGTTAGCAAAAACTTTAAAGATGGTGATAGACTTAATTTGTATTATTATAATGATTTGACAAATAAGATAGAAGAAGTAGATACTAATTTAAAAGTAATAAATGGATTTGTTTCTTTTGATATAAAACACTGTTCTGATTATTTCCTTACTTTATCAATAGTTAAAGAAGCAGGAGCAAAAAGTAATAACGGAATAATCATTATTGGGATGCTAGTTATAATTGTAGGTTTAATTGGCTATACTTTTTTTAAAAATAAAAAATAATGGATTGACATTATTTTTTTATTTTGATTGTAAAGTTAAATTTTATTTGCTATAATTAACATGATAATAGGGGTGATATTTTATGAAGTCTAATAAAGGTCAAGCACTGGTTGAATTTGCAATTATATTACCAATAACTTTGATTTTAATTTTCACGATAATTGATTTTGGTAGGATTATAACTTTAAAAAATGATTTACAAAGTGTTACTTCTGATGTTGTTACTTTTTATCAAAATGGAAAAGAAGAAGCAGAAATAAAAAATATAATAAATGAAAATAGAAAAGATAAATTAGATATTATAATTACTGTAAAGGGTGAGTATGCTACCGTAAGTGTTAGTAAAAAAATAAAACCTATCACCCCAGGGTTAAGTTATATTAGTGATTCAATTTTTAATGTGTCTGTGTCAAGGGTAATAAGAAATGAATAGTTAAAATAGTTTGAGGGTGATATATATGAAAAAATTATCCAGTAAAGGACAAGCTTTAGTAATTTTTGTAATATTTGTCCCGGTAATTATTATGGTAGGAACATTAATTATTGATGTTGGTTTTGCTAGATATAATTCTAATAATCTGAATGATATAACTAAGTTGGTTATTAGATATGGGCTTAAAAATATTGATTCTGATCCATATAATAAAATGGTTGATTTGTTATATCAGAATGATAGTGATATTGATAATTATAGTATTGAAATAGACGTAGAAAATAAAACTATTAAGATGAGCGTTGATAAAGCTACAAAAGGTTTTTTTGGAAGTATTGTAGGAAAAGAAATATATAAAGAAAAAAGTTCTTATATAGGCTATATAAAAGATGAAAAATATATTATAGAAAAGGATGATTTAAAATGAAAAAAGGTGCTGCAAAGGTAATAACTGTATTTTCTTGTAAGGGTGGGGTAGGAAAAACTACCACAACGCTTAACCTAGCTGGTATTTATAGTTTAATGGATAAAAAAGTTTTGATAATGGATTTGGATTTAAATAGTGGTGGCATTGGTGTTAGCCTAAATATAGATATTAATAAGACTATTTATAATGTAGTTGATGATATGAGCAATAATAGATTTGAAAGTATATATAACTATATTTCAAGATATAATGAAAAAATAGATGTTCTTGCGGCTCCTAAAGATCCAAGAAATGCTCTTAAAATAGACTCTAAATATTTAAAGTTAATTATAACTTCATGTATTTATAAGTATGATGTTATCTTGATTGATACTTCTCATAATTTAACTCCTATTTCTCTAACAGCTTTAGATAATAGTGATAATACATTATTTATGATTACTAATGATCCGGTTGATTTAAAAAATGCTCGTAGTATGATAGCAATTTTTGAAGATACTGAAAATAAAAACTATAAAGTTGTTTACAATTCTTCAAAAGATACAGGAAAAGACTATTTTTCTTTGTTCGATATTAGAAATATTATAAAACATAATATAGATTATACAATTGATAAGAGTTTTTACATTAAGGATATAGATAAATATGTAATAGATGGTAAAATTATTACTTTAGATAGTAAGATAAGAAGTAATAAGAAAAGTGACGTTATGAAGCTTACTAAATTAGCTACTTCTTTAATTGAACCTAGAAAGTTAGAAAAGGGGGAAAATAAGAATGTCTAAGAAAAAATTGATGGACTTTTTTGAAGTCAAGGAAGAAAAAGTACAAACTAAACCAGTAGCAGATTATGATATTTTTAAAGATAAGGAACTTTTGGATAATTTAAGAAATACTATAATTTCTAATCTTATTGACGATAAAATTCCTAATAATAAGCTTCTTCATGAATATATAAATGATGAAATTGATAAAGCCTTATTGGGTTATGATTTGACGAATCTTGAAAGAAGTCATATTTTTAACCTTATTGATAACGAGATAAATGGTTATGGGCCAATTACTGAACTTTTGGAAGACCCTAATATTACCGAAATAATGGTAAATGGAAAAAATGAGGTATATGTTGAGATAGATGGACAAATAAGTAAAGATGATTCGGTTTCATTTATAAATGATGAGCATATTGTTAGAACAATTCAAAAAATAGTACAGCCTTTAGGAAGAACTATTGATACCGCTAACCCTATGGTTGATGCCAGATTAGAAGATGGTTCAAGATTAAATGCTGTTATACCACCTCTTTCTTTAAAAGGGCCTGTTGTTACCATAAGAAAGTTTAGAAGGGACATGGAATCTATCGAGGATTTTTTAAGAACAGGTGCTATGACTCCTTATATGGCAAGGTTTTTGGATGCTGCAGTTAGAGCCAAGCTTAATATTATAATATGTGGTGGAACGGGTAGTGGTAAAACAACTCTTTTAAATGCGTTATCTTCTTTTATTGGAAACCATGAAAGAATAATTACCATAGAGGATGCTGCGGAGTTAAGATTACATCAGAGCCACGTAATTAGTCTTGAAACAAGATTGGTTAATTATGAAGGAACTGGAGAAGTTACAATTAGAGATTTAGTAATAAATTCTCTTCGTATGAGACCAGATAGAATAATAGTAGGTGAAGTTCGTGGTAAAGAAGCTTTTGATATGCTTCAAGCTATGAATACGGGACATGATGGATCTCTTACAACAATGCATGCTAATAGTCCCACCGATGCTTTAAATAGGCTTGAAACAATGGTCTTGATGGCCGGAATGGAAATACCTATTAAAGCAATACGTGAATATATTGAAAACGCTATAGACTTAGTTATAAATATTACGAGACTATCAGACGGAAGAAGAAAAGTAACAAGTATTTGTGAAGTTGATGGTTTTAAAGATGACATAATAGAATTAAAAGAAATTTTCTCATTTAAACAAACAGGTTTAACTTCTAATGGTGAAGTTGATGGCGCTTTTGATTTAAAAAAGAGGATGCCTTCTGTATACAAGAAGATAAAGAGTAAAGGCATTGATGATTTGGAAGATATTTTTAAATTTAAAAACTAAAGGAAGTGAAATATTATGAATATTTTTATTACTCAAACTATTATAATGATATTTTTAGCATTTGTAATATTTTATTTGATAATGTATAACAAAGCCTTGAAATTAGAAAAAAGAATATCAAAATATAGTATAGAATCAATAAAAGATCATTCTATTTCATTTTTTGATGCTCTTTCAAATTCTTATTCTAAAATGGTACAGAATTTATCAAGAATAATAAAAAAGTCAATTTTAATTAGTAAATATGCTTCTAAATATAATAAATATATTTCCTATGATAATATAAAAGAAGTAAGTTCGGTTGACTTTGTAAGCAACAAAATATATATAAGTTTAGGTTTTATGTTTATAGTTTCTTTTGCAAGAGTTATTGAAGGTGTCTTTCCTAGTATTTTTGATTTATTATTATCAGGTTTAGTAGGGTTCTTTTTAATAGATATTGTGTTTAAAATAAATGATTATGTTAAAAAGAAGCAAGTTGAACAAGAACTTTTAAATGCAATAATAATAATGAATAATGCTTTTAGATCTGGAAGAAGCACAATTCAAGCTATTGAAATAGTAGCAAATGAACTTAAGGGACCTATAAAACAAGAGTTTAAAAAAATGCATCTAGAAATTAGTTATGGGTTATCATTAGATGTTGTTTTTGAAAGATTTAGTAAAAGGGTTGACTCTGAGGAAGTAAGTTATATTACCTCATCACTTAGCATTTTAAATAAAACAGGAGGTAATATTATAAAGGTTTTTGCCTCCATAGAAAAGATGCTATTTAATAAAAGAAAATTAAAGCAAGAAATGAAGTCTCTTACTTCTAGTGCAAATATGATTAGTAAAATACTTCTTATAATGCCATTTATATTCGTTATTTTGATTTCACTTTTAAATAAAAATTATTTCTTAGTTTTGCTTAACACTACTTTAGGTAATATTTTATTAGCACTAATTATTATTATCTATTCAGCTTATGCATTTATTGTTAGTAAAATAATGAAAGTGAGGTTTTAATAATGAAAGATAAGAGAACTTTTATTTATAGAGTATATAGAAAAAAAGACATAAATAAAGTAGAAAGTAAGATAAATCTATTTGGAATATCTAAGAAGTTTGATACAGAATATTTTATGAATTATAGATTTTATACTTCTTTACTTGTTTTTGTAATCCTTTTTATATTTGCTGAATCTGGCCCTCTTGTTGCACCAATTGTTACAACTATTTGGTACTGGTTTGTTGGGTATTATATGTTAGACCTCCCTTTAAAAAGAAGAGAAAAAAAACTTGATAATGAAGCTTATTATTATTTTGAGGTTTTAACCCTTGCTTTAGAATCTGGAAGAAATTTGGAAAATGCGATTAAAATGGCTTGTAAGTATATAGATTCTGAAATATCTTCTGAATTTAAAGAAACCTTAAAACAAGTTAACTTTGGAAAGTCTCTAAACGAAAGTTTGTCACTAATGAGTTATAGAATACCTAGTTTAACAATAAATAACATAATTTTAAATATGCAGCAATCAAATTTATTTGGTAATAGCATTATTGAGACAATGTATAACCAGCTAGACTTTTTAAAAGATAAACAAATTATGGATATCAAAGAGCAAATTAATAAAATTCCTAATAAGATAAGTATATTTTCGGTTATATTTTTTATCCCTCTTATATTATTAATAATTTTGGGACCAGTACTTATTGAGTTCATGATAGGATAAAGCAATTAATTTGCTTTTTTTATTAACGATATACTTTACGCTTTGAATAAAAACTAATTGATTGGGAATATTTAAAATGATATGATTATAATAGGTTATAGTAGAAAAGGAGTGTTCTCATGAAAAAAATTAATACTTTTTTTACTGATGATGGTGTTGAAAAAAATAAAGTGGGAAGGCCAAAATTAGCTGATGAAGAAACTAAAAGAAAATCCCTGATAATTGCCGGTATTTCTTTTGTTGCTGTAATACTTTTACTAGTATTTGGGTATGGTACTTTATTTGGTTTTAAAGGATTAAATTTATCTGGTAATATATTTTCGGCAAATAATGGTGAGAACGTATTAATTTCTGAACTTAGGCCTTTAATAAAAGATATAACAATTAAAGAAGGAACCGCAAGAAAAGTTTATGTTTCTATATCTCCTGCTAATGCAACAAACAAAAAAATAGAATATAGAAGTTCTGATTCTAGTGTTGCTAGCGTTGATGAAACAGGAAAGGTTATAGGACTAAGCGAAGGGCAAACATTAATTACTGCGTCTACAACAGATGGAAGTGATATAGACACGACTTTTAAAGTAACAGTAATAAAAGATGCTTCTGGGAAATGCGCTTTTGATTATTTAAAAGAAGGCGAAGGTGGTTTATCTTATTCGATTTCCTGTGATAATGCTAAAATAAAAGAAATACAGTATAAGGTTGGAGAAGATAACTTTAAAAAAATAGCTAGTAAGAAATCTAGCGGGCTAATAGAATTTTCAGATGAGCAATTAAAAGAAGATATTACTTTAAAGGTGATTTATAATTCAAATAATAGTAAAGTTTCAAAGTATAGTGTAAAAACTTTTAAGTATAAAGATATATCTGAAGAAAATAAAAAGGGCAAATGTGATCTTAAGTTATATGATGAAAAAATAAATAGTGTTCGTTATGATATAACTTGTGAAAATGCAACGGTATCTTCAATTTCTTATAAAATTGGAAATGGTAGTTATGTAGAAATAGATAAAAGTAATTTAGCTAATATAATTCTTTTTGAAGAAGCTACAATGACTAGGCCTTTGTATTTTAATGTAGAGTATATAATTGATGAAACAAGTGTTAAGAAAAATATCTCTGAAAGCATGGTTATACCTAAAAAAGAGAATTTAGAAAGTGGTGAGTAAAATGAAAAAAAATATTATAAAAAATAAGGTGGGAAGACCTAAGCTAGCCGACAAAAAAATAATTAAGGAATCTTTACTTGTTTGTTTGTTTTTGGTTGTAACAATTTGTGCAATAGGATACTTCGGTTTTAAAATATTAACTATTAATTCTAATCCAAAATATTACGTAGGTACGGTTTATAATACACATGTTAATTCATGTTTATTAGAAGATGATAAAATAGATTGTGGACCTGGGGTAACTTATTTAAAGTATAAAACTGAAGGAACTCTTAAAGAAGTAAATAAAGAATATGATAGTATAAAAGTTGATCTAGATGGAAAGAAAGCAACTGAAATATGTTATAAAACTAACAGTAGTGAACTTAAATGTATAAAATA
Source organism: uncultured bacterium (assembly GCA_949285875.1). Taxonomy (GTDB): domain Bacteria; phylum Bacillota_I; class Bacilli_A; order RF39; family UBA660; genus Aphodocola. The sequence goes on from CASDZZ010000001.1 coordinate 68,285, forward strand.
AGAATAATTCAATTTCTTATTTTATATTTTTTTTATTTTGGGTTAAAAATATAATTGGTGATAGTATGATTAACGATATTTTAACAACTAATTGGTATGAAATAAGCGTGGTTGCAGAACGTGCGGTATTTTCTCTTTTAACTTTGTTTTTAGTTACAAAAATGATAGGTAATAAACAGGTCTCTGAATTAAGTTTATTTGACTATGTAATAAGTATTTCTATTGGTAATTTTGCTGCGGAAATGACTATGAATACGGATTCACAGGTACTTAATGGATTAACTTCTTTGATGATATTTGGCTTTATAGCTATTTTTGTTTCTATAATTACCATGAAAAGTATTTTCTTTAGAAGAGTAATTATTGGCACACCAACCTTATTAATGCAGGAAGGTAAAATTTTATATAAAAATTTAAAAAAGGTAAAAATAGATATTAATGATTTTTTAGAAGTATGTAGATCACAAGGGTATTTTGACATTAGTGAAATAAAATATGCAATCATGGAAGTAAGTGGTAAAGTTAGTTTTTTGTTAAAAGAAGATTATTTGCCAGTAAATAATAAAGGCTTAAATATAAAAAATACTAGTCAAGGATTGTGCGCAAATATTATTATAGATGGTAAAATTATGAAAAATAATTTAAAGTTGGTTAATAAGGATTTAAAATGGTTGGAAAAGGAATTAAAACAAAAAGGTTATAATAATACTAAAAACATATTGTTAGCTACTGTTGATATAAACGAAAAATTAGTTATATATAATAAAAAAGAAATTAATTTTGAAAGAAATGTATTAGAGTAATTTTACTTTATTGTTTTGAGTTTATTTTTATGATATTATAATTCTGGTGATATTATGAAAGATAAAGTAAAAAAACTAGTAAAAGAAAATAAATGGGTACTACTTACTTTTCTCTTTTCGGCTATTGTAGTATCTATTATTTATACTTTACAAAAAATAGCCCCATTTGGAAATAATTCTATGCTTGATGTTGATTTTTATCATCAGTATGGGCCTTTATTAAACGAACTCTGTGATAGAATAAAAAGTGGGGAAAGCTTGCTTTATTCTTTTAATACTGGTGGCGGATTACCGTTTTACCGAAACTTTTTAAATTATTTATCTAGTCCTTTTAATCTTATTTTATTTTTATTTGATAAAAATAATATAGTAATGGCTTTTTCTATTGTAATAGCGTTAAAGGTTATTTTTGCATCAGTAACAATGGCTTTTTACTTAAAGAAGACTTTTAATAAAGACGGGATTTTAACTGCTATTTTTGGAATACTATATGCATTTTCTGGTTACTTTTGTGCTTATTACTGGAATATAATGTGGTTGGATGGAATGGTATTTCTTCCTTTAATTATGTTAGGAATTAATAACATAATTAATAAAAATAATTGTAAATTATATATTGTTAGTTTAGCTATAATGCTATTTGCAAATTACTTTATAGCTTATATGATTTGTATTTTCTCTGTTTTATATTTCTGCGGCTATTTTTGGTATAAAAAGAATTTTAAAATAAAAAATATTATAAAAAAAGGTTTATTATTTGCAGGTGCTTCCTTTTTAGCGGCTGGGTTAGTTGCGGTAGCTTTGATTCCTCTATATTATTCTTTATCAAGTATCTCGGCAACTTCAGATAGTTTTCCTAAATTAGCTTTTAATTTTAATATTTTTAACTATTTATTCAATCATATTTCCGCTGTTAACAGAACTGTTTTTGCAAGTGATGCACTTCCTCTTCCAAATATGTATCCTGGGTTAGCTACTTTAGTACTTATAATTTTATTATTTTTTAATAAAAAAATTAATCGTAGATTTAAAATTATTTCAGCTATATCGCTTTTTACTTTTTATTGCTTTTTTAATATAAATGCACTTGATTTTATATGGCATGCTTTTCATGTTCCTAATGATTTGCCATGGAGGTATTCTTTTCTTTATGTTTTTATATTAATTGTAATTGGTTATTATTCTGCTATTAATATAAAACATACTAACTTTAATATGGTTTCTATTTCTTTTTTAATTATTTTGGCTTTAATACTATTATCGGTTAAGTTAAACTTTCCAAACATAACGGAAAAGAAAGCTATTATTTGTATAATACTTTTAATTTCTTACTATATACTATATAGTATCTATGATCTTAAATTAAAACATTCTTCCAAAGTTAAGTATGCGTTTTTAGTTATAGTTTGTGTTGAATGTATATATGGAATAGATTCAAATTGGCTTATAAACCATGATATTAAGACATTTATGTCTAATAAAAAACCTTATACTGATTTAATAAAAATAGCTAAAATAGAAGATAATGACTTATATAGAATAGAAAAAACAGATTATTTAACTTTAAATGACGGGGCTTGGTATGACTTTAATGGTATTTCTATTTTTAGTTCTATGGCTTATGAAAGTGTAGCTAAATTGCAGAGAAATCTTGGTATGCCTGGTAATAACATAAATAGTTATTATTATAGAAATTATCAAACTCCAATTTATAATACTATGTTTAATATAAAATATATAATGGGTAATTACATAGAAAACAAATATTATACGCCATTAGCTTCTTCTGACACGTATAATTTAATAGGTTATAATTATTCTTCTTCCTTCGTTTATATGGTAAATGAGGATATAAAAAAATGGAAATTAAACAGTTATATGCCTTTTGAAAATCAAGAAAACTTTGTTTCGTTAGCAACTGGTAAAGATAATATTTTTTCTCCTATTAAGGTAAAAAAAGTAGCAGGGGGAAAAATACTGTCAAATAATTTTGAACTTAATTCTAATGGTGAATTTTATTATGAATTAGATAAAGGCAGTAAAAGTTTAACTATGGAATTAGAAAACAACGAAAACCAAAATTTATATTTTTACATAGGAAGTTCAAACGCAACAAGTTTTTCGGTCGACGATACATATTATCCTTTAACTTCTGATGAATACTATATATTTGATGCTGGAGAAAAAAAAGAGGGTACTGTTACGGTTAAAATAGATTTTGTAGATAGTATTGATGGTAGTATATTCTTTTATGCTTACTCTATAAATGATGCTGTTTTTAAAGACTTTTACAAAGAATTACAAGATGGATTTCTAAAAGTTTCAGAATATAATGATACTTATATTTCTGGAACAATAAAGGCAAAAGAAAATCAAGTTGCTTTTTCAACGATAGCTTATGATGAGGGCTGGAAGGTTATAATAGATGGTAAGGAAAGTAAAATTTTTCCTGTTGCCAATTCTTTTGTTGGCTTTGATGTTCCAAAAGGAAATCATAAGATTGAGCTAGTTTATTATCCAAAAGGTATGAAATTAGGTCTATTAATTACGGTTATTTCGCTGATAATTCTTACAATTTATGCAACTTTGTCTAAAAAAGATAAATTTATGGTTTAAATTTATCTTTTTTTGTGCTAAAATATATCTAGTATATGATAGGGTGGTGAGCCTATATCAAAAAGGGGAATTTAAGGAGGTTGTGATGCAAGGGATTATTGAGAGAATAAAAAATAATGTCTTATTGCGGTGTAGTACGTTAAACGATGAAGTTATAACTAAAAAACTTACAAAAGTAGTTGATATAAATATATATCATTTTGTAGAAGACTTAATTGGTTTACTAAGTGACTTAAGTATTAATCTTAAAGAAGATGAATTAAGATTAAAAATAGATGAGTTAATAAAAAATAAGATTATAAAGAAAATTAAAAGAAAGTTTTTTATTGATTCGTTAGCTTTGCAGATAACCAATGACTATTTTGTAGAAAAGGTAGTTAAAGAAGAAATAACATTAGACAAACTAACAAAGTCTTATTTAAAAGAATTAAAAAAGAACAAGAATTCAAACCAACTAAATATGACAGAAGATTTAAATTTATCAGAAATAATTTCTGATGTAAAAAAGTATGTTGCTGAAGATTTTGTCGCTTTGGTTAGAGAAAATTCTTTCTTAGTAATAGCTCTTGAAAATAGTGTTGATAAATTAGAAAAAGAATTAGAAAAAGATTTAGCTAAATTAATAGCTGATACAGAAGATAGATATTTAAGTATATTAAATGAAGAAATAACTAATGAAATGAATATTAATTATGAAAAGGATGATAATATGATGGAAACTGTTAATGATTATGGTATTACAAACCCAATTGATGAAATGAGTTTTGAAAGCGTGAAAAAAGAAGAAAAAACAAATGTATTTGAAAAATATGATGATATGACTTTATTTAATAAAATGATTTTGTGCTTGAATACGAAAGAAGAAAAATTAAGTAGAAGAGAAAAAGAAATTGAAAAGAAGAAGAATGAAGTTGAAGAAAGACTTGCTAAAGTAAATAAAGAAATTGAAATAAATATAGAAAGAGAAAATAATTTATCTAAGAGAAAACTAAATTTAAGTGAGATGGAAGTAGAGTTAAATTCTAAATTATCAGAAACTGATGTTATTTTATTAAATATGAAACCATTAATTAAAGGTTTAAATAAAATAAAAGTTTCGGATGTTGTAGGAGGAGCAGACCATGAATAAGTTATTACTAAATGTTTTAGATAAAGTTAGTGAAAGAAATAACGATTATAGAAGTGAATTAAAAAAATTAAGTAGAAAAATAGATGAAAGAACTATGACCTTAGTAGGGGATATAGTAACTTTATCAAATTACACGATAGATTTTTCAAATGCTGTTTCAACTTCTAAAGAAAATTTAGTTACTCCTATACAAAATACGATAGATTCATACGTAATAAGAGATTTAAGAAGCGTTGAAAGTGTCAATGAACAATTTATTGAAAAAATAAGTGATAAAATAGATAATACTAACATTTCATTAGACTCTGAAAAAGAAAAATTCATTCAAAATTTAAGCTCGCTATTAAATGATAAATATTTAGAAATAGTAAAAATTAAAAGAGTTAATTTCTTTAATGAAGATGGGTATAACGAAGATATTGCTCTAATAATTAATAAGTATACCGAGTATATAAAGCTTAATGGAAAAACAGATGATAGCAAGTTACAAGAATTATTTAGTTCTTATGTTAGCGATTTGACTAGAATTATTACTGAAACACTAGAAAACATTAGTAACTTATATTTGTCTAATTTTTCAAGTGAAATAATAAATGCATTAAGTTTAGAAAATGTGGAAGCTCAAAATGACGTTAATAATGAAGTAGTTCCTTCTCCAATAGAAACTTTAAATGAATTTCCAGTTCCAGAAGTTCCTGAGGTGCCAGAAGTACCTTTAGTTCCTACTGAAAGCGAAATTTTCTCAATCCCAGAAGTTCCTAATTTTGAAATGGCTCAAATGGAAGAAGAAAAAAATAATTTTAATGATATTAAGCCAATGGATGAGGTGCCTAAAATTCCTATTGAAATAGATAAAGAAGATACTTTCAAAAATGAGGCTCCTAAAAAGACTTATGATGTAGAAGAAATTTTAAAGATTGCTAAGTCGCCAGTAGCTTCAATAAAAAATGATGATGAAAATAGTTATAATAACGTTTCGATTAAACCTTTAAGTGCAAGTTTAGATTCTGTTTCAGATAATGAATATAATGAAAAAGAAATCGTTGAAGAAATGATAGAACGTTTGAAAAATAGATTAAATTCTATTACTTTAAGAGAAAAAAAGTGTGAAGAAAATATAGATAATATAAATAAAGATGAGGCTTTTGTAGAAGGTTTAGTTAATAATGCAACAACTAAGAAACAAGAACTTGATTCAATTGAACAAGAATTAAATGAAAAAGAAAAAGAATTGAATGAAAAGAAAGCCGATTTAGATAAGAGATTAAATGAAGTATTACCTTTTGCTAATGCTGTATTAAAAATGGAAGAGAAATAGTTACTTAAGTAACTATTTTTTTGTAATTTTTTCTAAATTATTTCATATGTTTTATTAGAAAGATTTGGAGGAAATTATGATTAATAAACAAAAAATGTGGTTTATAACCTTATTTAGTTTGATTCTAATACTTAGCGTATATTATATTACAATGCCTAGTGAATTATTAACAACCATGAAGACTACGGAAAAGACATCAACTACTAAAGCTAAATCAGAAGTTTCTGTTACAGAGTCTGATTTTATAGCAGCTTTACAGGTCGAAAAAGATGAGGAAAGATCTGCTTTAGTAGCTAAATATAACGAAATTTTAACCAATAAAGAATCTTCATTTGAAGAGAAAAATAATGCTTATAATGGAATTAAAGAAATAGATAATATAAAAGCCATAGAGGAAAAAATAAAAAATAAGATAAATGAAGAACTTAAGCTAAATTCTTTTATAAAAATTGATGGAAATAACGTAAATATAACTATAAAAAAAGAGAATCATGATTATTCTCTAGCTAATAGTATAATGAAACTTGCTCAAAAAGAATTTGAACAAAAAATGTATATTTCTGTTAAGTTTCAAAAGTAAGTACCTTTTAAGCCTTATAACATAAAATAATATAGAAAAATATTAAAGATACCTCTTATCAGCAGAAAGTGAGGAAATTATGGGAAAGGCTATTCTTACAAAAAGGGAAAAAGAAATTTTTAACCACTTAATAAGTAATAAAACTACTAAAGAAATAGCTAAGGAATTAAATATTAGTGAAAAAACTGTTAGAAATCATATTTCTAATGTAATGCAGAAGCTTGGTGTAAAAGGCAGGGCTTGTGCCGTAATTGAACTAATAAAGTTAAAAGAAATTTCAATATAAAATCGCATATTTAATGCGATTTTTTCATAACATTAATTGGAGGTATTTATGCTAAGAAAATTTGCGTATAATAAAATTTTTAGAACAACAAGCATGCTTTTTGTATTTGTTTTATTATTACTTTTTCCGGCTAGTAAAGAATATTCTTTAGAAGGTGATACATTATCAAAACCAGTTTCTAAAATAAAGAAGCAAGAGATTTTTTTGATTGATAAGAATGGATATGTGTCAAGAAGCTTATTAGCTCTAAGTGCCAATACTGATGAAGAATATGCTAACAAATTATTAGAATTACTTATAATTTCTGGAAAGTACGAATATTTAGTTCCTAACGGTTTTAAAGCTATATTACCAGTTGATACAAAGATAAATTCGGTAAAAATAGAAAAAAATGACATTACTGTTGATTTTTCTAAAGAATTTCTTGAACTGACTAAGGAAAACGAAGAAAAAGCAGTAGAAGCCATAACATATAATATGACAACAATAGATAAAATAAAGAACGTGTACATTAAAGTAGAAGGAAAGTTACTTAGTTGCCTTCCTAAATCAAAAAAGATTTTAAAACAACCTTTAAGTAGATTAAATGGTATAAATAAAACTTTTGATGTGAGAAGTTATAAAGGTGTAAACCAGACCACAATATATTATGTTAATAAAAATAACAGTGGTTATTATTATGTGCCGGTAACAAAAATAAATAATGATAGTAGGGATAAAATAAAAATTATAATTGATGAGCTTACTTCTTCTTATACTTATGAAACAAATTTAATGAGTTTTTTAAACTATAATACGAAGTTATTAGACTATGAACTTAAAGATGAGGTTTTAAAGCTTGATTTTAACGAATTTTTATTTGATGATATAGACTCAAAAAGTATTTTAGAAGAGGTTATTTATTCTATTTCTCTTTCAATAAGGGATAATTATGACGTTAAAGAGGTTATTTTTAATGTAAATGGTAAAGAAATTACTAAAAGTGTGTTAAAAAATATTGAATAATTTTTAATTTTGAGTTATAATTAACTTGTTCATTTGAGCAAGTTGTCCTGTTAGCTCAGCTGGATAGAGCAACGGCCTTCTAAGCCGTGGGTCAAAGGTTCGAATCCTTTACAGGACGCCATTTAGTAAATAAACCCTTATTTTATAAGGGTTTTTTATTTTTTTGTCTTGTTTTTGATCTTATTTTAAAACTTACTACTAAAGTAAGTTTTTTTTATTTTCTATACTATTTATCGAGTGGTATTGTTTGATTGTGTTTAATAATTAAAGCGAGGAGGGATATTTATTAGTAATAATTTTTTTGTAAATCAAACAATGACCAACGATTGTGGGGTAGCTTGTCTTTCAATGATTCTAAAGTTATTCGGGAAAAAAGTGAATTTAGAAGAGCTAAGAAAAAAAGTTCATATAGAAAAGGAAGGAATAACCGCTTTTGAAATTATTAAGATAGCGAAAGTTTATGGATTAACTGCTGAAGGATATAAAAATTACGAATTAATAAATGCTAAATTTCCTTTTATTGCACTCCTTTTAAATGAAAATAATACGCAGCATTTTGTTGTTGTTTTAAAGGTTTTAAAAGATAAAATATTAGTTGCTGATCCATTAAGTACTGTGGTTTATGTTACTAAAAAAGAATTTGAAAGAAGATATACTAAAATAGGAATTGAGTTTAAAAGCAAAACCACTTTAATAAAAGAAATTTTAAAGCAAAAAAAATTAGTCATTTTAATTTCTATTATAACTTTGTTTTTGTCTTTATTAAGCATATTTTTATCTTATATTTTTTCTTTCTTGATAGAAAATTATAAAACTTCTGATTTCTTCATTAAAATATTATTATGTTTTTTGTTTCTATCTATATTTAAGGAAGTTATAAATTATATTAGGCAAAAATTATCTATAAGATTTGAATTACATATTGAAAAAACTATTACTATACCTATATTACAAAAGTTAATAAACCTTCCTCATGATTTTTATCAGTTAAATAGTTCTGGTGAATTAATTTCAAAAGTAAATGATCTTTCTTATATTAAGGAAATTATTTATAAATTTGTTCAATATGCATTTATAGATTTTATTTTGATTATATCTGTATTAGCGGTTTTGATTTACATTGATTTGAACCTTTTCATTTTTAATATGGTTTTTATTTTAATTGTATATTTGTTATTCAGGCATTATATAAAAAATCATTTTTATGAAACCTATGATTTACAAATGAAAAATGAAAAATTAAATAGTGAAATAGTAGATACTTTTTCTGGTATTGCAATTATAAAAAATTTATCTAAAGAAAACTTTTTTGAAAAAAGAATATTTAATTCGTATAAGCATTTTTTAGATAAATATAAAAAAATATTAACCATGAATAATAGATTTTCTCTAATTTTTTCTTTGCTTATTTTGTTAATGAATATCGCTGTTTTTTCTTTTCTGTTGTTAAGAAATAGTAGTGTTAGCAAAATAATATTTATTTTTTCCTTAGAAGAGATAATTACCGGAGTAATAAATAATACTTATGGGATGTTACCTTTATATACTAATTTTAAAAGCACGTGGAAAAGAGTAAACAAAATTTATGAATATGAAAATAAAACAGAGTTAGGTGAACGGTTATTTGTGAAAGATATAACATTCAAAAATATTTGTTTTAAAATTAATGATAAGCTAGTTTTAAATAATATAAACTTAAGATTAAAGAAAAACGAATGGGTAATGATAACTGGTGATAGTGGTAAGGGAAAAACAACATTATTTAAAATATTAACTAAACAAATTGCTAATTATTCTGGAAAAATATATATAAATGGTATTGATATCAAAAATATTGACCAAAAGGAAATTATCAGTGATATAACCTTTGTTGATCAAAAGTCGAGATTATTTAATTTTTCTGTAAAAGATAATATATTATTTGATAAAGACTCTTTTGGAAAGGTTTTAGAAACTTGCTTTTTAAAAGAATATATTAAAAATAACAATATTGGTTTGGATTTTATTATTGATAATATGAATGCCAATATATCCGGAGGTGAGCAACAAAAAATATTAATAGCTCAGGCTTTGCTATCTAATGGAAATATTATAATTTTTGATGAAACTACAAGTCAGTTAGATATAAATACTGAAAGAAAAATACTTTTGAATATTAAAAAGAATTATGCTGATAAAACAATAATATTAATATCACATCGAACACAAAATTATGATTTGTTTGACAAAATCTATATGATAAAGGATAAAAAGGTTATAGAAAGGAGAAATGATGGAAAAATTAAATGAAAAACAATTAAAAAGTATTAAGGCAGGTGCTGGTGCTGGCTGGATTATTGCTGGCATTGTAGCGGGCATAACATTTTTAATAGGCGTTATAGATGGTTATACAAGGCCATTTAATTGCAGATAGGAGGAAAAAAATTGATTAAATTAAATAAAAATGAACTTAGAGCTATAAGAGCAGGAGCTGGGATAACTGGAACCTTATTGAATGCTATTTTAAAGGGAATAGATTCTTTTATGGATGTTGGAAGGTATTTAGGTAGTGGTCTTAGAAGATTAATTGGTGGTAAGCTTTGTTCTTTAAAATAATAAATTCTAGACCCTTTAAAATAATAATTTTTATTTTAACTTTGCCAATAACAATTTCTATATTTAACTTTTTTATAAAGTTTACATTGCAAATTGGAAGGATAATTGGCACTATAATAAGGTTAATAATGGACTTACAATAGATAACAAAAATAAAAAAAGTGTCTATTTTTAAAATAAATTTTAAAAATATATTGTAATATAACGTGCCAAGTGTTATAATTACTAGTAGAAAAAAGCCGAGAGGGGGGAAGAAAATGTTGACAGTGCAGGTAAAAGGTAACCTTGATGTTGCTTTAAGAAAGTTTAAGCAAAAAGTAGCAAAAAGTGGTCTCCCTTCAGAAGTTAGAAAAAAAAGAGAATATATTAAACCTGGTGTTGAAAAAAGGGAAGCTAGAAAAGCTGCTGATAGAAAAGCTAAAAAAGCAGCTAGAAGAGAACGTAACGCAGCGTAATAGATATAAAGAATCTACTATTTTACATAGTAGGTTCTTTTTTTGCATAAAATTAATTGGTGATATTATGGAACTTTTAAAAGTTATAAATGATTTTACGGAGTGTAATAATTTTGAAATTAAGTTTTTTAAAGGAAAAATATATATATATTATTATGATAAAATAGAACACTTTAGTGATAATAAAATTGTTATTTCAAAAGAAACAAAAAATTATATGATAGCTGGGAAAAAATTGGTTATAGAAACAATGTTTAAGGATTTAGTTATAATTTCAGGAAATATACAAAAAATCTTTTTAAGAAAAGAAAATGAATAGTTTCGTTACCATAAGTGTAAGTGGGCCAAATCCTAAATTGTTTCTTAAAAGATTACTTTTCTATAATATCTCGTTTAGTAAATGTAAGGTTATAAATAAAAATAAGATCATACTTGATATTTTATATAATGATTTTTTAAAACTTAAAGAAAAAAATCATGTATATGAAGTGCAAATTGTAAAAGAACACGGTCTTTATAGATATATCCATTTTATCAAAAAAAATATTTATTTTTTTATTGGCATATTATCTTCTATTTTATTACTTTTTATTATTAGTAATATAATATTTGATATTGAAATAGTTCATAATGATAAAGAAATAAGAACTTTAGTTAGAAATGAATTAGAAAAAAATGGAATAGATGTTTTAAAAATTGCAACAAGCTATGAAACAAGATCTAAAATTATAGAAAAAATAATGGAAGAAAACAAAAATTATATAGAATGGATGGAAATAGAAAGAAAAGGTAGTAAATACATAGTTAAAGTGACTGAAAAAAAGAAAAATGAGCTAGAAGAAAATGGGGTTAATGGGCATATAGTAGCTAAAAAAGATGGAATTATTAAAAAAATAATTGCAGAAGATGGAGAAATAATAAAGAAAAAAAACGATTATGTAAGAAAGGGAGACATCATAATATCTGGTGATATTATAAAAGATGATGTTGTTAAAGGACAGGTTTCTGCAAAAGGGAAAATTTATGCTGAAACTTGGTATAATGTAAGGGTGAGTCTTCCGCTTACTTATGAAGAAACTCGTTATTTAGATAAGACAAAAAATAATATAGTTACATACCTTTTTGGTAAAAGATATTATTTATTTAAAAATTATAATAGTAGTGTTGAAGAAAAAAAGATGTTACTTTTAGGAGAAAAAATCTTTCCTTTTCAAATTTATTTTCAAAAGCAAAGAAAGACTGAAACAATAAGAAGAAAATTTACTGAATCTGAAGCTATTAAAGAAGCAGAAAGTTTGGCAGATAAAAAAATACAATCTTCACTTGACACAGATGAATATATAATAAGCAAAAAAACTTTGAATTTTAATATTAAAGATAGTAAAATAGAATTAGTTATTTTTTTTAAGGTGTATGAGGATATAACAGATTTTGCAGAGACTGATAAAAAAATTAATGATAATATAAATCAAACTACTTAAAAGAGGTTCTGGTAATGTTGACAAGTATTTTTTATAAAGTTATTCATAACGTATGGCCCATGGTCTTTATCTTTTCTTTTATAATAATAACTTTTAGATTAATGTATTTAATTTATAATAAACAAAGATTAATTTTATATAAAGAATTATTAATGTTTTTCTTTATAATTTATTTACTTTTATTGTATTATGTGGTTACTTTTCAAGATAATAATTATGGAACAAGTAATTTTATCCCTTTTAAAGAAATTTTTAGATATGATATTTTTTCACCCTTATTTTTCAAAAATATAATAGGTAATATTTTGCTCTTTATCCCTTTAGGCATTTTTACTTCTTATTATTTAAAAGCAAAATTATTTGTTCCTATACTAATATTATCTTTTTTATCTTCATCTGCAATTGAGTTTACGCAAAATTGTATTGGAAGAACCGTAGATATTGATGATGTTATTTTAAATGTAGCAGGAGCTTTGCTGGGGTATTTATTTTATTATATTTTGAATAAATTTATAAACAAAGTTCCAAAAGCAATAAAGAGTGAGCTTGCATTAAACATCTTGTCTTTAAGTATAATATTTATTATAATATATATGTTTATAAAATTTGAAATATGGAGTGCCTTAGTATGAATTATATAGAGATTTTTAATAACTATAATGGTGAAGTTTTAGAAATAGAGCTTGTCAAAGATTTTATAGATTTTTGTGTTGAAAAGTTAAATTTGAAAAATGTTATGTTTAATGTTATAATTGTTGATAATGAAACAATAAGGGATATAAATAAAGAATATCGGGGAATAGATAGAAAAACAGATGTTATTTCTTTTGCTTTAGAAGATGATAAAAGTTTTGATGATGATATTTCAGTTAGAGTACTTGGAGACATTTATATTTCGTATGATAAAGTACTTGAGCAGGCTAAAGAATACGGGCATAGCGTAAAAAGAGAAATTTGTTTTCTTGCAATTCACGGATTGTTACATTTACTAGGTTTTGATCATATGAATAAGGATGATGAAGAAAAAATGTTTAAAATACAAAAGGAGATGTTGTTAGAGTATGGTATCAAAAAAGAAAGTTAAGGTAGAAATTTCAAGAGGAAAATATGTTGAGTCTAACGAATTAAAGAAATTAAGTTTTAAAAGAATCTTAAGAAGTTTTAAATTCTCTTTTGATGGTTTAAAATATGCTTATTTACATGAACAAAGTTTGGTTCTTCACGTTTTGGTAATGGCTTTTATTATAGCTTGTGGGGTAGGTTTTAATATCACCCCAATTCAGTGGGTTATAACCCTTGTTATGGGTGCTATAATATTGGTTGCTGAGCTGTTTAATACTTCAATAGAAGCTGTAGTTGATATGGTAACAGAAGAGTTTCACCCTTTAGCTAAAGTGGCTAAGGATACTGCATCAGCGGCTTGTTTTGTAGCAGATATGACAGCAGCTGGTATGTGGCTTGTTGTTTTTGTTCCAAAAATAATATCTTTATTTAGGTAAATATGAAAGCATTAAAAAAAATAAAGAAGTTTTTTGAACGTGAACAAAATCTTTTGATTCATATAACTATGACAATCATAGTTACTATCTTTGGAGTTATTTTTAATCTTAATTTACAAGAATGGGTCCTTATTTATTTCATGGTGGGATTTGTAATAACATCAGAACTTATAAATTCTTCTATAGAATTAGTAGTAGATTTATATACAAAAGAATTTCATCCATTAGCCATGGTAGCTAAGGATGTCGCAGCAGGTGCTGTTGTTATTTCTGCCTTTACCGCAATAATTGTTGGTTTATATATTTTTTTGCCAAAATTTATTTGTTTATTTTAAATAGCTTTACGCTATTTTTTTATTTGCTATAGAAAATGAAATCTTTATGTTTTAATCTATCCGTGTTATAATAAAAATATTAAGTGAGGTGTTTTTATGAAATCTGGTTTTGTTTGTTTGGTAGGAAGACCAAACGTTGGTAAATCAACACTTTTAAATTCTTTAGTAGGGTATAAGGTCGCTATAACTTCGGATAAAGCGCAAACAACTAGAAATAATATTCAAGGTATTTATAATGATAATGAAACTCAAATTGTTTTTGTAGATACACCAGGAATCCATAAACCTAAGCATAAATTAGGAAAAATGCTTAATGAGCAGGCGTATTATTCTATAGACGATGTTGATGTAATTCTTTTTTTAATAGATGCTTCAGCTAGTTTAGGTGGCGGAGACAAATTCATTTTAGAAAAATTAAAAAATGTAAATAAACCGGTATTTTTGATTTTAAATAAAATAGATAAATTAAGTAGAGAAAAAATTTTTGAAACGATAAATATTTATAAAGACTTATATAGTTTTGATGAGATTATACCAATTTCTGCTTTAAAAGAAAGTAATATACAAGAACTTATAAAGACTTTAAAGAAATATCTTCCTGATGAAGTAAAATATTTTCCAGAAAATGAGCTAACAGATGTATCTTTGGAGTTTAGATTAGCAGAGCTTGTAAGAGAAAAAGTTTTAAGATTAACTAATGAAGAAGTTCCTCATGCAGTAACTTGTGTGACTTCTGATTTTATTGAAAAAAAAGATAAAGCTATTGTTAAAGTTACAATAATAGTAGAAAGAGATTCTTTAAAAAGCATTATAATTGGTAAAAGGGGTTCTATGTTAAAAAATATAGGAACTAAAGCTAGAATTGATATTGAAAAAACGCTTGGAAAAAAAGTTTTTTTGGAACTTAACGTTAAAACAATAACAAAATGGAGAGATAAGGA
Organism: uncultured bacterium; assembly: GCA_949285875.1. Taxonomy (GTDB): domain Bacteria; phylum Bacillota_I; class Bacilli_A; order RF39; family UBA660; genus Aphodocola. The sequence goes on from CASDZZ010000001.1 coordinate 83,328, forward strand.
AAAATATTTAAGAGAATTAGGATTTTATGATATAGAAGAATAATAATTTTATTTGTATAAAAATATAATTTTAATATCACTATAATATTAGAAGGTGATATTATGAACAAAAAAGAATTATGGGAATTATTTGTTAAAACTGGAAATATAAATTATTTTTTAGAATATAAAAAAAGTTCTAACAAAGAGGAGTGATTTTTTGGAAGTAACAAAAGTAGAAGGATTTATAATAAATGAAAATTCATATGGTGAAACAAGTAAAATAGTTAATATTTTAACCAAGGATTCAAAAATAATTGGGGTAATGGTTAAAGGTGCAAAAAAAATAAATAGTCCGATAAGAAGTGTGAGTCAAAAATTTACATATGCAAATTTTTACATATATTATAAAAAAGATAAACTTTCTACGCTAATTTCTGCAGATATCATTAATTATTTTTCAAATATCAAGAAAGATATAAAAAAAATTTCTTATTTAAACTATATAACAGAACTTACAGAACAAGTTTTAAAACAGGCAGATGATAAAAATATATATAATATTTTTATTAGTGCTATTTTAAAAATAGAAGATGGTTATGATCCTGAAGTTATTGCTAGTATATTAGAACTTAAGTATTTAGATTTTTTAGGTGTTGCTCCTAACTTAAATTCTTGTGTTATTTGTGGTAATAAAAATATTGTTACCCTTTCTTCTTTAAAAGGTGGTTTTTTATGTAAAAATCATTATGATAATGAATATATTGTTAGTGAGAAGACCATAAGGTTAGTAAGGGTTTTAAAATATGTAGATATAAATAAAATAACAAAATTAAATTTATCAGATAAAGTAAAGAAAGAAATAAGTGATTTTATAGAAGATTATTATGAAAGTTATACTGGTATTTTTATTAAAAGTAAAACTTTTCTTAAAAGCATTGAAAAAATAAATTAAGTTATGTTATAATTAAACAGTATTAAAGGTGCGATGACGGGCTTGGAAACCTATCAGCAGTATATTAAAGTTGATTCTTCTGGAATAAATAGGGTGGAACCGCGGGTAATCTCGTCCCTTTAAAATTTTGGAAGTTTTTTTATTTTAAAATATTTTATGTAAATTGAAACTCATAGGAGGAATAATATGGAAAATATAAGTATGGAAAAAATGGTTAATTTATGTAAACAATATGGTTTTATATACCAGGGAAGTGAAATATACGGAGGTTTAGCTAATACTTGGGACTATGGACCACTAGGTTCTAGACTAAAAAATAATTTAAAAGATGCTTGGAGAAAAAGATTTATACAAGAAAGAAAAAATGCATATGAATTAGATGCAGATATTTTGATGCACCCAAGAGTTTGGGAAGCTTCAGGTCACGTTGAAAGCTTTTCTGATCCTTTAATTGATTGTAAAGAGTGTAAAACAAGACATAGGGCCGATAATTTAGTTAATGATTATACTAATTCTTCAAAGGGAGATGCAATGACTGATAAAGAATTAGTAGACTTTATTAGAACTGAAAAAATACCTTGTCCAAAATGTGGTAAATGTAATTTTACTGATGTGCGTCAATTTAAATTGATGTTTCAAACTCATAGAGGCGTTACTGAAGATTCAAAAAGTGTTGTTTACTTAAGACCAGAAAATGCTCAAGGAGAATATGTAAATTTTCTTAATGTACAAAGAAGTATGAGGGCAAAATTACCATTTAGTATTGGTCAGATAGGTAAGGCTTTTAGAAATGAAATTACCCCAGGAAACTTTATCTTTAGAACAATAGAATTTGAACAAATGGAATATCAAACTTTTTGTAAAAAAGGTGACGATGAATCACTTTATGAATATTTCAAAAATTATGGAAAGAAATTTTTTAATGATTTAGGTTTTCCAGATAGTAAATTAAGATTTCATGACCACGAAAAATTAGCGCATTATGCTAAGGCTGCTTGTGATATTGAATATAAGTTTCCTTTTGGTTGGGGAGAAATAAATGGTACTCATAACAGAACAAATTTTGATTTATCTAGACATCAGGAATACTCTAAGGTTTCAACTGAGTATTTAGACCCTGAAACAAACGAAAAGTTTATTCCTTACATAATAGAGTCAACTTATGGAGTAGGAAGAACTATACTTGCTTTATTATTTGAAGCATATGAAGAAGAAAAATTAGAAAATGATACTAGAGAGGTAATGCATTTTCATCCTTTTTTGGCACCTTATAAAGTAGCTGTTTTACCTTTAGTAAAAAAATATCATAGCGAAAAAGCTAATGAATTATATGAATTATTCTCAAAGGAATTTATGACTACTTATGATGAAACAGGATCTATTGGAAAAAGGTACAGGAGGCAAGATGTAATTGGAACTCCTTGGTGTATTACTATTGACGATGAAACTTTAAATAATGATACGGTTACAATAAGAGATAGAGATTCTATGGAACAAATAAAATTAAACATTAATGATGTTATTCCTTACATAAAAGAAAAAATTAACTTTTAACGGAGAAAAATATGAAGGAAAAAAGTAGTAAAAATAAAAAAAAGAAAAGTTTAAAAAGCCTTAAAGAAGAAATTAATACTTTTATAGAAAAAGATGACTTTAACGAGATTATAGAAAAAAGCCTAGAAATTATAAATTATTATCCAAAAAATATATATGGTTATAGCATTTATTTAAAAACAGTTACTAAAAGTTATACGAGCTATTTAGATGATGATAAATTTAAAGAAGCTGTAAAAATATATGATTTAGCAATGAAAAATATTAATAAAAAGGAACAGTTAAAATTAAGAGACGAATTTGAAGAATATCAAAATGATATTAAAGAAGTAGAGAATTTAAAAAAAATAAAAAAAGAGATAATTAGTAAATATTTTTTAAAAAATTTGTATAATAATGGAATTTCCTTTATTAATCAAAGTATTAGTACTGCTAAACAGTATAATGCTGACGGAAAAAGAATAAAAAATATTTATGATTTTGTAAGAGGCTTATTTTTTATCTTTTGCTTGGTTTTTAATTTGATAAATAGAAATTACTTATTATTTATAACTGTTCCTTTTGGAATATATGGTTTTATAACAATTTATAGTTTTTTTGATATGAATTTTTTCAAGAAAGGCACTTTTAAAACACAGCAGAGGAAATTTAATGAAATCTTATTGCAAGCTAATGAGAAGATTAATGAATTAAAAAAAGAAATTGTTAAAATTGAAGAGAATTTGAATTTTTTATACGAGCAAAAGTTAAATATAATTTTAAGAATACCCGAATCATTTTTTAATAGTATAAAAGAATCAGTAGAACAAAATGAAGAGGCAATTGCAAATGATATTTCTCACAAACTTTCAACTAATAAAATAAATGAATTTGAAGAAATACTTAAAATACAAACTATACTTGATGGTGAAGAAATAAAAAATAAAATAAAAAGTGATATTAAGAATGAAGAAACTGAACTTTCAAAATTTATAACACAAAAGTTGGACGAAAAAAAGCATAAACAAAATGAAGCTCTATTTATGAAAAAAGTAAGTTTCTATAATTATATAGTTTTAATTATTTTACTATTTTTGAGTGTATTTAGTTTATTAATTGTTGTAGATAATTTTTATGAACTTAATTTTGTTTCTTTTGTAGCTTCTTTAGTTACAGCAATAACAAGTACGATTACGTACAATATTTTTTCTGGAAAGCATTCTTCTTTAGGAGAAACTTTCTATGATAACTTAATCTCAACTATTTTTAATGCAACACTTATTTATGATCTTTTTTATCTATCAATAACAAATGAATTAAAATTTACATATGGTTTTATGCAGATACCTATTATAATGACTTTAATAATGATAGGGTTTACCATGCTTATTTCAATGTTAAAATACAATAATTTGTTCAAACGTTTAAGAGGCTAATGCCTCTTTTTTTTATAAAAAAAATAAGACTTTTAAAGTCTTATTTATTATAGAATTCAACGATCATTGATTCTTTTATGTCTGCTGAAAGTTCGCTTCTTTCAGGATAACGAATAAATGTTCCTGATAATTTCTTCTTATCAAATTCTACGTATTCTACAATTTTATTAGTTTTTTCTAAAGCTTCTAAAATAGCTTTATGATCTTTAGAATTTTCTTTTACAGCAATTACATCACCAGGAGCTACTAAGTATGATGGAATATCAACTTTATTTCCATTAACAGTGATGTGACCATGATTAACTACTTGACGAGCTGCTCTTCTAGTTGCTGCAAGTCCCATACGGTATACAACATTATCTAATCTGCTTTCAAGTAATTTAAGGAAGTTTTCACCTTGGATACCTTTCATTTTAGCTGCTTTTTCAAATGTTAATCTAAATTGTTTTTCATTAACACCATACATCATTCTAACTTTTTGTTTTTCCATTAACTGTAGTCTGTATTCTGAAGCTTTACCACGACGTTTGTCATTACCGTGTTGACCAGGTCCGTAAGGTCTTTTTGTTAATTCTTTACCAGATTCTAATAAAGAAAAACCTAGGTAACGACTTTTCTTATACATAGGTCCTGTATATCTTGACATATTTTATTCCTCCTTTGTTTTTAATTAGTAAACTAAAGGACTTTTGCCATATAATAGGGAGTTTATTTTAATATTTTCACCTTAGCAGCTAAATAAGGTTACTAATATAACTTTTATAGCAATAAACACGTTATTATATTCAAAAAGTGCTGCTTTCGTTTACACGAAGATAATTATACCGAATTGTTTTAATAAAGTCAATATAAATAAGGTTTGAGTTTCGGTATTTTACAAGAAATTTATATAAGATTATAATAGTTTTTAGGATTTTGATAAAATTTTTCAAAATCTTATTTTAAAATTTGGTATTT
>CASDZZ010000002.1 GCA_949285875.1 uncultured bacterium
TTTACTAAGAAAAACATCAAAAAATGTGCATTTTCTTTTAAAAATACACATTCAACTTTAAATTGCACTTAATTGTGCACTTTAGATTGATTCAACGTATTTTTATTAGTTTTTTTACTTCCTTGATGTATTAAGTAATTCCTATAAGTACATTTATTAAGTATTATTAATCGTTTGATAAAATATGATTATATATTTTTCTAATAAAAAAGAGCATTACACTCTTATAATTAGATTACTTGTTATATATTATATATAATATTAATTAAATTATAGACTCTATATAAATAGCGGTAACACTAATAATGTTAATAGAACTGAAATTATTAGTCCCACAATAATACTAATTATAAAATAAGATATGAACGAATTTGTTTTTTTATATATTAAATAATCAAAACCAGTAGTTATAAGTGCAAAAATTGCATTAAAAGCTAATATAAATAATATATATCCAACTCCATTATCAATAATCATCTCAATTGTATTCCAAACAAAGACAAAAATATAACCTAATTTAAATCCCCCTTTTTCAAAACACTTATATACAATATAGGCTGACAAAATTGTCAATAATAAAGATACCATACCACATACTCCTTTCTATTTTAGAATATCAAATGACAATATTTTTGTCAATAAATTAAAATGATTTTACATTAGCATCTTGTTCAATCATGTAACCATTTTAAAGCATATCACTAAAAAATACAAATCAACTATGTAACTTGTATTTTTTTGCATACTTAACCAATTAAAATCGTATATAAAACAAAATATTAATTATCTTTTTTATTTATGATTTATTTTTTTGGAATATCCATTATTAGCAAAACCACCATAAAAATCACTAATTTCTTTATCTGATTTTTCAAATTCACTAATTTTTTCTTCAAAATTGTCAAATTTTTCTATATTATTTCCAAACTCTTTTATATATGCTTCTTCAAATAATAATTGATAATTTTTTTTAAAAGTTTGATATAGTGGGCTATCTAAAGACTTTGATATAGTACTTGACATTTCTTTTAAATATTCTAATTTAGAATTAGGATAATTCAATTCCAAAATAGAAGCATCTAAAGCCTTATCTTTTATTTTAAAAGATAATAGAGTTCTGCTATAAGAAATTTTAGAATTACTTTCTGTACCATATCCAATATAATCGTCCACTAAGAAAAAATGTGCAGATGGATATAAAGTATTTTCTTTATATTCAGGATATTTTGTCGTTAAATACCTTATTATTGCTATCGCTTGAATAGTTTCTTTTTCACTAGTTAAATAAAGTACAAAAGGATCATAAGCAAAGCTATCAAGAACTCTAGTTTTAAAATAATAATCTATAGATCTCTTATCAAATTCTTTTGCAATATCGACGCAAAATTGTGGTAAAAAAGAATTATCCATACATATATATAACCTATGCTTTGTGCGTGAATTATTAAAGTTTCCCGAAGGATTTAAATCTTCACTAACAAAAGTCGAAAAATCAAAAATTGGCCAATGACTATTAAGCAAAAGATCACATATAACATAAGGTGCATCAGGATCAAGAGAAAAAAAGTCACTATATGAACTATTAATTACACGTTCTAATTCATTTTCTAATAATGCTTTCATTTTATTTTCTGTTGCACCATACTTTTTTAAAAATTCTTTTTTTTTGCTAATTGACATTTCATTCTTATTAAAAGCTTTAATTATTTCATCATTTGACATGTTACTTATTTTACTTAAAAATAATTTAGACTTTTCCTTTAGTGTAAACATCAAGTTCATATTCAACGCTTCTTCATTTAATCCATATCTGTTTATATTGAATTGCCTTCGTGAATTTATACCTAATTGTTCCATAATGTAATCATCACGTTCTGGTGGTGATATAAAATTATTTATTTTATTTCCCATAAAATCTTATACTCTCCTTTTTAATAGCGTTTATACTATCATTTTTTCTAATACTTTGTCAACTTTCAAAACTTCTATTAATTTTAATTTAAAAATACCAAGAGAATGAAACAAAAGTATAAATATCAACAAAAAAACTAATGAAATTAATAATCTATTTACTTTGAAAAAAGTTAAGTTTGAAAACTTTTTTGAATATTATAAAAAACTACTTCTAATAATTATTCCAAATTCTCTAACTTTTTATAAATAATAAAAAATTCAAAAATTAAGAGATACTTTTGTAACTTTACTTTTTCAAGAAAAGACACTAGTAAAAAAATAAAATAATAAGATTATATATTTTGTTTTCTAGAAAACCTTAATAGAAAATTATTCATGTTAAAATATTAATAATATTACAAACCAGATGAATAATTGCTACAGAGAAAGTTTAATTTATAAAATACTTTTTGAAACCACTCTAAAGAAGTTTAATAAACCATTAATAAAAATTTATAAATTAATTAATTTTTCCTATACCCAGATATATTAAGTATAATTCCCATTGATACAAGCGTAATTAATAAACTACTTCCTCCATAGCTAAAAAACGGAAGCGTAACACCCGTTACCGGGATTAAACCAACTACTACAGCTAAATTAAGTAACGTTTGAAACGTTAATTGAAAGATTATTCCAAAAGTTAGGAACTTAGAAAATAAATTATAGAAATTTTAATACTTTTTAAAATAATTATTAAAAATAATACCGAAACGGAAATAATTCCTAAGATTCCTAATTCTTCAGAAATAATTGAAAAAATAAAGTCTGTTTGAGGTTCAGGTAAATAAAAATGTTTTTGTATAGAATTTCCAAAACCCATTCCAAAAAGACCTCCAGGACCTATAGCAAATAAAGATTGTATAGATTGAAAACCAGATCCTAACGGATCACTCCAAGGATTTAGAAAAGATACTATTCTAGCTAATCTGTATGGAGCTGCTAAAATAAGTAACACTACCCCTACCATACCTACCATTCCAATTTTTATAAAAAATGAAAAATTAACACCAGATACAAATAGCATAGCAACAATTGTCATCACAAATATGGTCCCAGTTCCAAAATCAGGTTGGAGCATAATTAAAAAGAATGCAAGCATCGTAATTAGTAAAATTGGAAAAGCACCTTTTTTTACTGACTTCATAGTTTTTGGATTTTTGTAAATATATTTACTCGTAAAAATTATAAGTGCTAACTTCATAAATTCACTAGGTTGAATTCCTAGTCCGCCTATACCAAACCAGCTTCTAGAACCGTTTCTAACCGTACCAATTCCAGGTATTAAGACTAAAATCAAAAGAATAAAGCATGCTAGTAAAATTATATTTGATTTTTCCAAATAATATTTATAAGGTACTTTACTTATAAAAAACATTAGTATTATGCCAATCAAAAAAAATAAGCTTTGCATTATTACATAATGAAATTTATCACCAAATTTATATTCCGCCCATATACTAGAGGCCGAATAAATCATTATAATACCATATATTGAAATGATAAAAATAGTTATTATTAATGAAACATCTATCTTTTTCTTTATAATATTATCACCTACCTAATATAGTTCCTATTTTAAAATATTCAAAATAAATAAAAAAAGAACGTTTAAAGTTCATAGTTAAACATTAAAAAAGAGGCTTTTTAAGCCTCTTAGCACATAAATGAGCCAACAATAATAGCAAGTAAAATATATAAAACAATTACTATTAAGTAGCCTTTACCAGATCTGCATCCGCAAGGATTTGTGCAGCTGGTAGTTGTAGTTGAACAACATGCCATAGTTTACAAACCTCCTTTTTTATTAAACGTAAGCACCTATTATGATTACTAATAAAATGAATAATACTAATATAATTCCAGCACCTGAAGCATAATTGTTTCCCATAATTCATTCCTCCTTTTTGTCTTTTCAAAGTATTTTATGGTATACATACTAATTGTGTGAATATGTTTATTAAAAAAGTTGTATTTTCAAGAATATTTTGTTATTATATAAGGGTATAATTAAATTGGAGGCAAGATAAAATGGAAGAAAATAAAAAAGCTGGAGTAAAAAAAGATAGCAAAACAAAAAAAACTACAGCTACAAAGAAAAACGAGACAAAAAAAGCTGAAAAAGCAAAAAAAGTAAATAGTACGAAAAATAAAGTTACAAAAAAAGATTCAAAGAAAAAAGAAGAAATAAAAGAAGTTGTTAAAGAAGAAGTTAAAAAAGAAAAATTAGAAGTAAAACCTAAAAAAGAAAATAAATTAAAAAAATGGTTTGATAACCTTACATTAGAGCAACTTATAATTGGTGGTGTTATTGTAATTGCAATTTTACTAATCATTTTAATAGCAGTTTCAACAAAGAATACTAAAACTAAAGATGGTGATGATATTGTTATTAAAATAGATGGTAAAACAATAACTGCTGACGATCTTTACAAAGAATTAAAAGCACAAAATGGTCAAGTAGTAGCTATAAATATGATTGATGACTATATTTTAGATAAAGAATATAAAACTACTGATGATATGAAAGAATCAGCAGAAGCTACAATTGAAACTTATAAAAGTACTTATGGTGATAATTTTCAATCATTTCTAGAATATAATGGTTTAAGAGATGAAAGTGAATTAAAAGAATTACTAATTAAAAATACTAAATTAGGAAATGCTACTGATGATTATATAAAAGAGAATCTATCAGAAAAAGAACTTAAAGAATATTATGAAAAAGAAATAGTTGGAGATATTAAAGCCAGTCACATTCTTATTTCTTTCGATTATGAAGATGATGCTACTGATGAAGAAAAAGAAAAAGCTAAAGAAGAAGCAAAAAAGAAAGCAGAAGAAATTATTCAAAAATTAAAAGATGGTGCTAAATTTGCTGATTTAGCTAAAGAATATTCAGAAGATGAAAGTACCAAGAAAAATGGTGGTGACTTAGGTTACTTTAATAAAGGAGAAATGGAAGAATCTTTTGAAAAAGCTGCTTATGATTTAAAAGTAAATGAATATACTACTACACCAATTGAAACTTCTTATGGTTATCATGTTATTTTAAAAACAGAAGAAAAAGAAAAACCAAGTTATGAAAAATCAAAAGATACAATAATTGAAAAATTAATAGAAGAAAAGAAAAATGAAGATTCAACAATAAGTGTAAAAGCAATGGCTTCATTAAGAGAAAAATATAACATGGTTATAAAAGATAAGACGGTAAAAAGTGATTATGAAACTTATATAAAAAATGCAACAACAACCACTACAACAACTACTTCTAGTAATTAAAAAAAGAGGAAAAAAATTCCTCTTTTTTAAATGTCATATAATTGATTTATTTCTTCTTTCGAATAACCCTTTTGATATAATTTCCCGCTTATAAAATATTTTAATTTATCCTTGTCATACTTATTTTTATATTTATTAAATAATTTATCAAAATCTTTTTTTAATAAATTATAATCTGTTTTAAAATGATGATTTTCTAAGAGTGACATAACATCTGATTTTTCATAACCAAGATTTAAAAAATAATTTAAAATTTTTGTTTTAACTGAAGTTACATTTCCTTTTCTTATTTTCAACTGTTTTTCAAACAAATTATACATCTTTTCTTTTAACATATTATAATCAGTTTCCTCTAATACTTCGTCTATTATTTCTTTTGAAACTCCTAATTTAATTAAATTATTTTTTATTTTTAAAGGACCTGATGTACTTAAAACCAATTGATCATTTGCATAAGCTTTAGCAAAATTAAAGTCATTAATATAGTTTTCCCTTTCTAATCTACCTACTACTTCCTTAATTTTTTCTTCGTTAATTCCTTTTTTTATCAAATACTGATCTATTTCTTTTTTACTTCTTAATCTAATTAAAATATAATTTAAGGCTATAAAATAAGCATTAACAGCATTATTTTGTTCTAATAAAAAATCGATTGATTCTTTTTCTATCTCTTTTTTTAGTAATAAATTATTATCTATTATTACTTCTTCATAAAGAGTAATATTATTTCCATCATCTAAAAAAATTTTATACTTATTCTTAGAAATTTTTTTGAATTTTAGTATTTTCATAAACTCCTCCATACAAAAAAAACATAATACTACTTAACGTGTATTAAGTCTTCCATAACTTCTTCTAAAGCTCTACCTATATTTTTTTCACATTTATACTTTGACTCAGGCATTTGATAATGCTTAGTTTCAGTCATTTCCTTAGCTCTTCTAGAAACTATGTGAACTAACAAATATTTAGATCCAACTTTAGTTAAAATTTTATCTATAGATGGATAAATCACTAATATCACACTCCCTAATACTAGAATACCACTAATGTAATATAATTATCAATAGTTTGTACATTATTTTACATTTTTTATAAAATTTAAATAACTTTTTTTAGTTTTTGATCATTCAAAGAATACATTAAAGATTTACATAAAATGTTATTATTATTCTCCATAACATCAAGCAACCTTTTATCAAAAGAAGAAATATCTTCTCCTTCTTCTTTTATTTTTTTTCTTAGATTACTAACGTTTTTTAAAATAATTCTATTATTAGAACGAATTTTTTTATATAGATTTTCTTCAGTTGGATTTTCTTTCCAATCTCGATAACCAGAGCATAAAGATTTTGCTATTGTTTCAAATTCCTCACTATTAAATCCACGTTTCAAAAAAGCTTCCTTTATGCTTATTTTTCCTCCAAGTACTTTCAAAATATTTTGAAAACCTAATAAAATTTCTAACTCAGGATAAAAAACGTCAGCATAATTTAGTTCTTCTCTTTCTTCATCCCCATAACATGTAATTATAACTTTTTCTCTTAAAATTTCTAAAAAATCATTACTAACATTTTCCATTATATCCTCCACACTATCAAAATTATATCATAATTTTAATTTAACTAAAAGAAAAAAAGTTCCTAAAAGGGAACTTTTTTAAAACTTGTTACAACAACCAGGATCAACGTTTGTTACTACGTCTTCTTCAGAACAAGTATATTGTGGCGTATATTTATGTTCTATTATATGGTTATTAATAACTTTGGTGTGAATTGGACAAATATGTCCTTGCCCTTTTTTGATAGATTTAATTTTTAATTGCTTTATTTATTTCATCAAATAACGCTGAACACTTTTGATAATCTGAATTTTTTAAATCTATTAAAATTTTTTCTACTAATTCATTACCATTATTCAATTTTGAAATTGCACTTATATATTTTGATGCTTTATTGTAAATATCTCTGCTCTTTTCTTGTTTAAGAATATTATAAAATTCATTAATAAAATGATTATATAATTCATCGTTATAGTTATCTTTTAAAATTTCTATATTATCTAACAATAAATATCTATAATTACTATCAATTAATAAGTTCCATAACTTTTCTTGTTTTTCATAAAATTTATAAAGCTTAACAAGTAAGAAAATATCTTTAGTTTTATTTTCTATAATACTAATAATTTTATCTTCAGTTAAATAATACCCTAAAATATTCAAATACTCAATATGTCCCAAACATAAATAACTATACAAATAATGATTCGTATTTATATCTTTATTTTCAAAATCAGTAACCCTAACAAACCTATATAATACATCTGGAATATACATTTTATTTCTAAAATGTTTTTTTTCAATTAATTTCATAAAAGATTTATATAAATTCATAATATCATTACTATTTTCTACTATATAATCAATATATTGAAAATATTTAGCATTTTTCAACATTAAACTAGCACACTCTGTTATGGTAAAATCATTTAATAAATGAATGGCTATTAAGACATTTGATTTTGGAACTGTATTTTTAATACTATAATGTTTTAAACTGCCTAAATAATCTTCTAATATTTTACAAAATTCATAAATTTCTTCACTACTTTTATTTTTTTTATAAAATTGAGCAATCCATCTATAATCAGAATAAACTGATAATTTTTCATTTAATAATATTTTATCTATTTGCAATTGTAATGATTCATTTTTATATAGTTCCTCTATTTTTCTTTTTTCTCTAACATTTAATATTTCTTTATCAAAATCATTATAATCATAATTATAATAACCAGTTAGATCTTGAACTCTTTTGTTTAATCTATCTAAAAATACAAACTCATCACTATTATTCTGTAAATATTTTTTATAATTCTTTTCTAGATATAAGTCATATGTTCTTTTCTCATTATTTTTAAGTTCTGTTAACAATGTTGATTTTAATTCTTCTATACTCAAATCATCAACATATTTTTCTAATACTACATCAAAAAATAACGGTTTTTCAAAATTAAAAGATTTAATATAATCATGATAATAATCTCCATCGTTATAATAACTATCATATTCATAGTAGTCGTCTTCGCCATCTTCATCATAATCACTATTTAGCCAGGATTCATAATCATCTACTTCATCAGGAAACAATTCAAAATATAATGCAGTCATATGCTTACAAGTAATATTTCCATTTGCATGAGGACAATCACAATATGATTTTCTAGGATGTTTTATATCTATCTTTACATAATAAGGATTTTTTAAACTTCCATCAACATATCCCTCAAATTCATGATCATTTAATTGTTTTACATTACTAACTTTATTATATTTATAATAGTCATAACCTCTACTAACAGAAGAACTACTTGCACTTGTAAGAATGCTCATACTACCACCTCTTGATATATTATTATATCATACCCTAATTAGAATTATTAAAACTAACTTTAATTTTTATAGTTTTATCTTCAAAGATTTCTATTTTATCAATTAGATTAATTATTAATTCTCGGCTTGGTTCTTTCATAGATAAAAACTTATTAATATATTCATGAATCATTTTATTTTTATATTCTTCATGAATAGTATCATCGATCTCATTATTTAACTCGTTATATCTTTTTTGTTTTATATTTAATTCATTTTCTAGTTTTAATTTTAATCTTTCAAATTGTTCTTCGGTTATCTTTTTATTTAATTTATCAATATAAATAATATCTAAGTTATCATTTATTTGTTTAATATCTTTGGTAAGTATTTCTAACTCTTTTTTATTATTAAACTTATTATCTTCTGTTAAATTATTTAATACATTATTTTTTATTTCATCTTTATTAAGATAATTTAAACACATATTAATTAAAGATTTAATTATCGTTTTCTCTAATTCATCATAATTATTTGAATGAGTTGTACAAAGTTTTTGTTTCATATAAGTTCGATAATAATTACAAACAGTATAACATCTATTATCTTTTTTTCTTCTTGCTTGTACTGAAATGCGATGTCCACAATCACCACAATATAAAAGCCCATCTAATAAATGATTTTCTTTCTTTTCATTTCTTCCCACATTTTTAGGTATTCTTTTTCGCGTTTCATAAAAGGTATCCTTATCAATAATCGCCTCATGGGTATTCTCTACAATTATATAGTCGCATACATTATTTTTAATAACTTTTTTAACTTTATAATTAACTTTACTTCTTCTATTTTGAACCATATCTCCTATATACATCCTATTAGTTAAAATATCTCTTATTGTTTTAGAATGCCACTCTCCATACTTTAAATTATAATTATTTTTCCATTCAAAACTATAATACCCAGCTGGTGTTTTGACTCCTTCATTCGTTAACTGTTTTGCTATTTTAAAAAATGATAATCCCTCTAAACACATATCAAAAATTCTTTTAACAACTAATGCTTGTTCTTCATTTATTACCAAATGATTTTTATCATTCGGATCTTGATCATATCCAAATGGAGTTCTACCTCCTACCCATTTTCCTTCTTTTTGTTTTGCTCTTAAACTTGATTTAATTTTTTTAGAGATATCTTTAGCATACATATCATTCATAATTGCCTTGAATGGTGCAATATCATTATTAGAATTATCTAGAAAAGTGTCTATATTATCTGTAACTGCAATATACCTTACATTATGCTCTGGAAAATACTTTTCTATTAAATTACCTGTACCAATATAATCTCTTCCTAATCTTGACATATCTTTAGTAATAACCATATTAACTCTACCTAATTCAATATCATTTAATAATCTATTGAAATCGGGTCTATCAAAATTAGTTCCACTATATCCATCATCAATATAAATATCATAGACTCTTAAATTATTTTCTTTAACATATTGAAGTAATAAACTCTTTTGATTTGTAATACTTTCACTTTCTAATGCTTTATCATCATCTTCACGAGATAACCTTATATAAATACCAACATTATATATCTTATTTATACTCCCTAACAATTCTTACCTCCTTCTAGAGATAAATAAGTACATGATGATGGTACCTCACAATTTTTATTTTTACAAATTGTTTTAATATATTTTTTAAGTTCTTTATTTAAAACATTTATTAAGATATCATTTACATCTTTTTCTTTATTAAAAATAAAATTTATTTTGTACTTATCCATAACTCTCGCACCTCACTTAAATTTATGGATAAATAACTAATTTTAGTAATACTAAATCGTGTAAATATCACATTACACATTAATTTAGTATTACTTATAGGTATTCACCTCTTTAATAATTATTTTTTAAATTTTCATAAACATCATCTCCTTTCACGATGCATGCTAACTTACTAATCAATTCTTATTAATCAATTCTTGTCAAATCATATTTTTTTGCTTTAATTATTCTAAATACCATTATTTTTTATTAATTCTACTAAAGCAGGATAAGATGATGACACCACAATATAAAAAAAGCCCTTATACAATAAGGATTTGTTATGGTGTCATTCTTATTTTATACTTACAAAATTCATCCTACTTCGCAGGTTAATATAAAGGGTAAATTCTTATTTTATAAGATATTAAAGCATATAAAAACATCCTATATTTAATAAATTAATTATTTTTGTAGGATGTTTAATTTTTTAATTGTTTTCTTCAATTTTAAAATCTAGTAATTCTTCACACATTTTTTCGTATAAATCTTGTTCATGTCTAATAGTATCAATCAAGAACATTTTATCATTTTCGTATTCTTTTAAACCTCTCATATAATAAGGTTTATCATCATCTAATACAATAAATGGCATAATGTTATTTCTTAAACATTCTTTAAACATTATAATTCTACCTACACGACCATTTCCATCTCCAAATGGATGAATTCTTTCAAATCTAAAATGAAAATCAACTATATCTTCTAAAGTAATACTAATTTTAGAATTATATTCATTTAATAATTCTTCTATTTCTTTTTCAACATCTTCTGGTGCTGTAGTATTAATAACATTAACTACACCTATTATATTAGGAACAATTTTAAATCCACCAACATTATATCTAGGATTTTCTTCATCACTAGTATTTCTTTTTAAAATCTTATTCATTTCAATTATCATATCTTCAGTTAATGAGTTATCAACGTTATCTAACATATAATCAAATAATTTAAAATGATTTTTAGATTCGATTAAATCATCTAATTTAATTAAATCATCACTTTTAGGAACAAATGAAGATGTATCGAATATTGCTTCGGTTTGATCACTTGTTAATCTACTACCTTCAATTTTATTTGAATTATAAGCAAAATTAACTTGTGAATAATGATATATATTACCTTTAAATTTAGACTCTTTTTGTTTAATTAATTCATTTTTAATTTTATTTATATCCATATATTCATTTCTCCTCATTTTATATTATTTAAACGTTTTAATATTTTATAACTATTTTCTAATCTATCTCTTTCTGATTTAAAATCTTCCATATCATTAGTTAATATATAACCACCTGTTTCTATAAATTCTTGATTATAATTACTTGCTAAAGAAATCCATTTTTCTGCATCAGAATGAGATAAGTGCACCATTTCCAGACATTCTAGTTCATCATCATACAAGCCAAACCAATTTTCATCATAAGGTCTATCATCGATA
The DNA here is from genome assembly GCA_949285875.1 of uncultured bacterium. Taxonomy (GTDB): domain Bacteria; phylum Bacillota_I; class Bacilli_A; order RF39; family UBA660; genus Aphodocola. The sequence continues at coordinate 11,887 of CASDZZ010000002.1, forward strand.
TAAATAATATCTCCAAAGATTGATAGCATTAAATCTTTAAAATTTTTATATGTTAAGCTCTGTTCATCTTTTGAAAAAATGTCTGTTTTATAACCATAATTGCTAAAAAGTTCATTCAATTTTGGAACTATTTCATTAATATGATTTTCATTGAATTCTATCATAGAGGTAGTTCCATAATGATAAACGTTAGCTATCATTATTCTAATTATTAATTCTATTTCACTCATTTATCATCACCTGATTCGATATCTATTAAAATTATACCATATAATAAGACATTTTTTATCAATATGTCTTTCATTTGTACTTATTTTCTCTTAATTTATTTAGTCTATCATAAATTATCACACTTGTTCAACAGTATGACAAATATCTCTAGTTACACATTTTTCTATTGTTGGTTCTATAACTGGATTACAAGGAAATTCTGTTGGACACTTGTTTTCACAGCAGCAGTCATTCATTTGAAAACCGCCAAACTTATTATTAAAAAACATTTAAAATCCCCCTTACCTACTTTATAGTATGAGAATTTTAAATGTTTGAATAGGTTTTCACCTCATAAATAATTAAAAAGGCATTTTAAAATTTCCGTTTTTCATCATCTTCATCATTTTCTTCATTTGCTCGAACTGTGTTAAAAGGCGATTAACTTCTTGAACAGTAGTTCCACTTCCACTTGCTATTCTTTGTTTTCTAGAAGCCTTTATTATATCAGGGTTTCTTCTTTCTTTAATAGTCATAGAAGAAATAATAGCTTCTAACCTACTAAATTGCTTAGGGTCTATACTTATGTTATTAAGTCCCATTTTTCTAGCTCCTGGAAGTAACTTTAATAAATTTTCTAATGGTCCTAGCTTCTTAATTTGCTTTAGTTGTGATAAAAAGTCTTCTAAATCAAACTTACCTTGCTGCATCTTTTTAACGGTAGACATCGCTTCTTTTTCATCAATTACACTTTCTGCTTTTTCAATGATTGACATTATATCTCCGTTACCTAATATTCTAGATACCATTCTTTCTGGATCAAATGAATCTAATCCATCTAATTTTTCACTAGTACCTATAAACTTAATTGGAACACCGGTTAAATGCTTAGCTGATAAAGCAACTCCGCCCTTAGTATCACCGTCCATTTTAGTTAAAATAGTACCTGTTAGAGGAAGAGCTTCGTTAAAACCTTTTATAACGTTAATTGCATCTTGACCTATCATAGCATCAATAATAAGAATTATTTCGTTAGGATTTACAGATTCTCTTATTTCTTTTAATTCATCCATTAATTTTTCATCTACGTGCAATCTACCTGCCGTATCAACTAAAATTAAATCATAGCCTTTTTCTTTAGCATAATTAACACCATTTTTAACTATTTCTACCGCGTTTTTTTGACCTTCTTCATATACTTCTATATTAAGTTCTTTACCTAAGGTTTTAAGCTGCTCTATTGCTGCAGGGCGGTATACATCAGCCGCTATAAACATAGGCTTTTTGCTTTTTTTCTTCCTAAGTAAGTTTCCTAACTTTCCTATTGTTGTAGTTTTACCTGAACCTTGAAGACCTACTAACATAACGATAGAAGGATTTTTAGATAAATCTATTTCAGCTTTTTCGTTACCTAGTAAAGCTAGAAGTTCATCTTTTAATATTTTTAAGAATACTTCACCTGGTTTTAAACTTTTCTTAACTTCTTCTCCTAAAGCTTTTTCTTTAACTTTGTTAGTAAATTCTTTGACAACTTTATAGTTAACATCAGCTTCTAGTAAAGCAAGTCTTACGTCACGCATTGCATCACTTATATTATCTTCGGTTATTCTTCCATAACCCTTAATCTTACTTACCGCGTTTTCTAATTTTTCTGTTAAACTTTCAAACATATTATCACCTTTTACTATTCAAATATTTTAAGTAATTCTTCTTTTACCTTTGAATCATCAATTTTATTTATTACTTCTTTTAGTTTTTTATCTTTTTCCCAAAGTTTTAGCTTTTCTTCATAAAAAAGAAGCTTACTTTCCGTACTTTTTATGTGCTTATGAACTGCATTTCTACTAATTTCATTATTTTCTGCTATTTCTCCTAAAGATAAATTATCAAAGTAATAATCTTCAAAATATTTCTTATTATCTTCACTTAATAATTCACCATAATAATCAAATAATATAATTAAATAATCCCTATTTTCCATATTACATCATATCCTTAAATAATCCATAAATATATTTTTCTATATCAAAAGTTTCTAAGTCTTCCTCTTTTTCTCCTAAACCAATATATCTTACTGGAACACCAACTTCTTCTTTAATAGCTAGCACGATACCACCTTTAGCGGTTCCGTCTAACTTAGTTAATACTATCCCAGTTAAGTTAGTAATTTCTTTAAAAGCCTTAGCTTGACTTATACCATTTTGACCGGTTGTTGCATCAATTACCAAAAACGTTTCGTGAGGTGCTCCTGGAATTATTCTTTCTCCTACTTTATTAATTTTTTCTAGTTCTTTCATTAAATTAACCTTATTTTGAAGACGACCTGCGGTATCTATTAAAACCATATCAAAATTTTCTTCCTTAGCTTTTTCTAAACCTTTATAAACAACGCTTGCTGGATCAGTTGTATTAAAGTCACTTACAACTTCACATCCTATTTTGTCTCCCCAGGTTATTAACTGTTCTACTGCTCCTGCTCTAAAAGTATCAGCTGCAACTAAAAGAACCTTTTTTCCTTCCTTTTTAAACTTAGAAGCAAGCTTCGCTATGGTAGTCGTTTTACCTACCCCGTTAACACCAACAAATAAAAGTACCGTAGGGCCTTCCATATTATAATTTATTTTATTTGTTAATATTTCTTCATTAACGTAAATAATAAATAATTCATCTACTATTATTTCCGTTAACATCTTAGGATCAGTTATTTTTTCTTTTAACACCCTAACTTGTAATTTATCCATGAACTCCATTACGGTATTAACACCAATATCCGCATTAATTAATAATTCTTCTAATTCCTCAAAATAATTATCATTTATCTCTTCGTATTCTTTAGATAAATTAGCTAGCTTATTAACAAAACTTTTTCTTGTTTTAGAAAGACCTTTTTCATAAGTATTAACACTTTTATCTTCTTTTTTAAATACATTCTTAAGTTTATCAAATAAACCCATTTAAATCACCCATTTATAATTATACTATAAAAAAAAAAACTAATCTAGTTTCTTTTTTTTAGCAATATCACTAACTTTTTCTTCAAAGTGATAAGATAATTTTCCTTCTGCTACATTATTTATAAAATTATCAAGTTTTTTTTGATACCCGTCTAAACTCTTTCTTAGAACAGCATTCAAAAATAAACTTAAATCTTTAAAGCCATGCTCATTTTTTAAACTAACAATTTTATCCATATTTTTATTTTTATAAAAAGCTACTAATATTTTACCAATTTCATTATCATTAAGAACATTAAACTGACTATTTTTATCAATGAGTTCATCTAATAAAAAATATTCTTTAGCGTTTTTTCCTCTTATCATCTTATCTTTAAAAGAATTTTTATAAAAAATAATCTCAAAAAGATCAGTTGGATAAATATATCTTTCTCCGTTTTTAATTACTGCGTCATTAATTTTTGCTATTTTATCAACAGCTTCCATGCCATAAACATTATATACATTAACAAGCAACAAATAAGCTTCTATATAATATTTAAAACTTTTTAATTCATTTTCAAACTTTTCAGTAAATAAAAACGTATAAGAAATTTCTTTATATAATTCTTTAAATTCTAATGGTATATCAGCGCATATATAACTTTCAGGAAAAAAATTACTAATCTTTTCTAAAAGTTTTTTATCTGTCATGAGTTCATCTAAAAATTTATCTTTAGCATATTTAGCTATAACTTCTTTTGGAGCAGATTTATTTAAAAACGCACTTGGGCAAATTTTATTAAAAAGAAAGGCTAGATTTTCTTTTAAAACATTTAATTTCTTAGCAAGTTTTAAATAGTCTTCCTTTTTACTTAACAAATCATTACCATCCATCTTACTAAATTTTATAAATTCTTGTTCTAACATAAAAAAGTCAATAGCTTCTTGGCAAAATTTTATTTCTATTTTGTCTTTATCTGTAAGTTTTTCTTTACTTTTTAACAAATCCAAATTAGTTACTAAAATTAATTTTATAATATCTTCATAAGTCATAAAGTCCCCCTAAAATATGCTTCATATTATAACAAACAATAGACAAAAAATCAAAAAAATAGTATAATCTTTTTGTTAATTCTTTTTTAATTGTTAAATTGAAGAAAGGAGAAATTAATTTTTAATGAAAATTTTTGAAACAAACCGTGCCGAAACTTTAGTATTTGCTTTAGGGGGATTGGGTGAAGTTGGTAAAAATATGTATGTTATAATGCACGGTGATGAAATTATAATTATTGACGCTGGTGTTATGTTCCCTAAAGATGAACTTTTGGGTATAGATTACGTTATACCAGATTTTACTTTTTTAAAAAAGAATGAAAGCAAAATAAAAGCTTTATTTATAACCCATGGTCATGAAGATCATATTGGAGGAATTGCTTTCTTGTTACAAACAGTAAATATTCCTGTTATTTATGCACCAAACCAAGCTTGTGGTTTGATTAAAAGAAAGTTAATAGACAGAAATATTAGCTATGACAATTTAAAGGTTTATAATGAAGATACAAAAATTAAATTCAAACATTTTACCGTTGAATTTTTCTCTACAACACATTCTATTCCTGATTCACACGGAATAATAATAAATACTCCAAACGGAAAAATTGTTGAGACTGGTGATTTTAAATTTGATTTGACCCCTATTGGTCCTATGTCAAATATTCATAAAATGTCTGATACTGGAAAATCTGGAGTAAGATTACTTTTAAGTGAATCAACAAATGCACTTTCAAAAGGTTTTTCAATGAGTGAATCAAAAGTTGAAGAAGAATTAGGAGAAATATTTGAAAAGAAAAATGGAAGAATAATAATCGCTACTTTTGCTTCTAATATATATAGATTAAAACATATTGTAGAAACTTGTAAAAAGAATAACAGAAAAATAGCTTTGTTTGGAAGAAGTATGGAAAATAATATTGAGATTTCAATTGAAGGTGGATATATAAAAGATGATAAAATATTTGTTTCACCAGAAGTTGCAAATACCTTACCTCCAGAAGAAGTTTGCTTATTATGCACAGGGTCCCAAGGAGAACCTTTAGCAGCTCTTTCTAGAATAGCTAATGGTACCCATAAACAAATAAAATTAAGACCTACTGATACCGTAATATTTTCTTCTAATCCAATTCCTGGTAATAATGCTAGTGTTTCAAAAACTATTAATGCCTTATATTTACAAGGAGTAGAAGTTTTTGTAAACAATTCAGAAAATGAAATTCATACTTCAGGACATGCTAATGAAGAAGAATTAAAACTAATGATCAGACTTATTGATCCAGAATACTTTATGCCTATTCATGGTGAATATAGAATGCTTAAGGCTCATACAGATATTGCAATAGATTGTGGTATTCCTAAGGAAAAAACATTTATAATGCAAAATGGTGATGTACTAGCTATGAATAAAAAAGAAATTAAAAAAGTTGGCAATATTGGAGCAGATGATGTATATGTTGACGGAAACAGAATTGGTGATATAGGAAATGTAGTCATCCGTGATAGAAAAATCATGGCAAACGATGGAATTTTAGTTGCAATATGCAATATCAATATGACTTCACATAAATTATTTGGTAAAGTAAATATAACAACAAGAGGATTTATTCTGGTAAATGAAAATGAAGAATTATTAAATAAAATAGAAAATATAGCTACAAAAACAATAAATAAAGAATTAGCAAAAAAAGTAGTAAATTATAATGATTTAAAAAGTCAAATAATAGCAGATTTACTTACTTTCGTATTTGAAGAAACTGGTCGTAGACCTATTATCTTACCAGTAATTTTAGACATAAAAAAATAAGCAATTACCGCTTATTTTTTTATTTTTATTATAAAAGTTACTCCATCTTTTTCATTTTTGCAAGAACATATCCCTTCGTGTAAATTTACAATAGCTTTTACAATAGTTAGACCAAGTCCGGTACCCTCCTTATTTCTAGCGCTTTTATCTTTATAATAAGAATTAAAAATATTTTCTAGATCTTCCTGTTTTATATTATCTCCAGTATTATAAACCTCATAAGTATAATAATTATCCAAAATATAAGATTTAATTTTAATTTCTTTTTTACCTTTTGTAAATTTAATTGCATTTGTCAAAATATTTTCTATAACTCTAGAAATTAACTTTCGGTCTCCATTAAGTTCTTGATTTCCAATAAATTCTGTTTTTAAATTAATTTTCTTATCTTGAATTCTAACATTTAATTTTTTTATTTCAAGTGAAATTAATTCTTCCATATTTATAACTTCTTTATTTAAAACTACATTGCCACTTTCTAATCTAGATAAATCTAAAAACTCATGAACTAACTCACTTAACTTATCAGTTTCGTTCAAAATTAATTCAATATTTTCCTTATCTTCATTACTCTTTAAAGATCCCATTAAAAGCTGACTATAACCTGAAATTATAGTAAGAGGTGTTTTAAATTCATGTGAGATATTTGCAATAAGTTGTTTTCTTATCTTATCTTGTTTTTCTTTTTCTAATAAATCTTTTTTTAATTGCTTGTTAGCACTTTCTAAACTTTTAATACTATTTTGTAATTTACTACTCATCTCATTAACATTGCTAAACAAATCTCCTAATTCATCATTGGTTGTTATCTCAATTTTTTTATTAAAATTCAAATTAGAAATATCTTCAGTAACTAATTTTACTTCGTTTATTTTTTTACTCAAAAACTTCGAAATAAAATAAGAAAGTAAAATAAATATTAAAAATGAGAAGAAAGACGTCATAAGCAATACTACTATTGCTGTTTTTGCATCCTTCTTTAAAGACTCAATAGAAGAAGAAATAAGTACATATTTATTATCAGTTCTTCCTCCTAAATACAAATCATAACCATTTTGTTCATAGCTTTTTAAGGTAATTATTTTCGTTTCATCATTTTCTAAAGAATTAAGTAACATAATATCATATTTTGTAAATTCGTTATTTAGTTTGTCATTAAAGATAGAATAAATAACATTTAAATCAGCATCATAAATTTTAATTTTAAGTCCATTATTATTTGCTTCATAAATTAAATCTATCAATTTGTTTTCATCATAAATATTATTTTTTATAAGTTGATATTCCTTTTTTAACTCTCTTTTTTCTAAACCAACATAAATATTATTAATAGATAATTTAACTATAAAAATATTTATAACTATACTTAAAATAGCAAATAAACCTACCATAATAAATATTTTGGTTTTTATAGAAATTCTTTTTTTATTTAATAAAGACATAACCTGTACCTGAATAAGTTTTTATATATTTCTTTTCTTCATCTATTTTTTTTCTTATTCTTTTTATATTTGTATCAACTACCCTATCATCACCAAAGTAATCTATTCCCCATACTCTATTTAAAATTTGATCACGAGTTAAGACAACATTAGGATTTTCAAAAAAATATTCTAATATCAAATATTCTTTTTTAGTTAGTTCAATAACCCTTCCATTTTTCATTACACATCTTTGTTCTGGTAATAACTCAATTGGATTTTCCCTCTCAAAATAAGTTAACTTTTTGATTCTTAGCATCAAAACTTCTAAATTAAAAGGTTTTGTGATAAAATCGTTAGCACCAACTTCTAAACCTTCTATCTCATCTTCATCTTGATTTTTAGCTGTTAACATTATGATAGGAACTTTACTAATTTTTCTAATTTCTCTAGTACAAGCTATTCCATCCATTTCTGGCATCATAATATCCATAATTATTAAGTCAATACTATACTTATGTTTTTCAAATATTTCTAAAGCTTGTTTTCCATTTTCAGCTTCAATACATTTAATATCAAACTTACTTAAATATTTATTAATTATTGTTCTTATATTTTTTTCATCTTCTACAATTAATATTTTTAACATAAAAACCTCCTATTAATTGTATTGTATTATAACGCTTTGTTTAAAATGTGTCAAAATAAAAGAATAATCTTGTGATTATTCTTCCGTTTGTTTTTCCTCTTCTTTTAAGTCCTTAATTTTATCTTTAACTAAAACTTCTTTTCTAGATAAAGTTAATTTTCCGTTTTTATAACCAGTAGCCTTAACCATAATACTATCTCCTTCAGATACAACATCAGAAGTCTTTGCAACCCTTTTATCAGAAAGCTGAGATATATGTACTAGTCCTTCACAGCCATCCCAAAGCTCAACAAAGCAACCTAACTCATCAATTACTTTAACTACTTTTCCGTTATAAATTTTTCCAATTTCTACTTCTTTTACTACACTTTTTATCATGTCTGCTGTCTTATCAATTATATCTTTATCAGAATGATAAATAATTACCCTTCCATCATCTTCTAAGTCAACTTTAACAGCATTCATATCAGTTACACTATCAACGTTAGAAGCCTCTAAAATAATCTTGGTAATCATTTCTCCGCCTTTTCCAATAACATCCTTAATTTTATTTGGATCAATCATAAATGTAAGCATTTTAGGAGCATATTTACTAACTTCTTTTCTAGGTTCCTTAATTTGTTTTGCTATTACCTTTAATATTTCCATTCTAGCTTTCTTAGCTTGTTCTAAAGCTTCTTTTAATATTTCTTTGGTAATTCCTTTAATTTTAATATCCATTTGAAGTGCACAAATACCATCTTTAGTTCCAGCCACTTTAAAATCCATATCTCCTAGATGGTCTTCCATACCTTGAATATCAGTTAAAATAGTATAATCATCACCATCAGTAATTAGTCCCATAGCAATACCTGCAACAGGAGCTTTAATAGGTACACCAGCTGCCATAAGAGCCATACATCCAGCACAAATAGAAGCTTGCGATGATGAACCATTACTTTCTAAAATTTCTGATACAACACGAATTGTATAAGGAAACTCTTCTTCAGAAGGAATAACTTGTAATAAAGCTCTTTCACCTAAAGCACCATGACCTATTTCACGGCGACCAGGAGCCCCATATCTTCCTGTTTCACCAACTGAGAATTGTGGGAAATTATAATGTAGCATAAATCTTTTTTGATCCTCTGGTGAAAGTCCATCTATTATTTGATGTTCTCCTAAAGCACCTAACGTAACCACTGATAAACTTTGTGTTTCACCTCTAGTAAATAATGCAGATCCATGTGTTCTTGGAAGTAAATCAATATCAGTAGAAAGAGGTCTTATCTCCGTCATTTTTCTTCCATCTGCTCTTTTCTTTTCTTTTACTACGATTCTTCTAAATACCTCATATTCAACTTCAGATAGACAAAGTTTTACTTTTGTTAAAAGTTCGTTAAGTTCTTCCTTATCCATTCCTTCATTTTCATACTCAAACTTAGCTACTACATCTTCTTTAACTTTATCAATTGCAGCATACTTTTCTAATTTATCTTTAATGCGCATAGCAGTATCTAAAGGTTCTTTAGCAAGAGAATAAATTTCATCTTTAAGTTCTGGAGTGATTTCAAGAACCTCATATTCCATTTTTTCTTGACCAACTTCTTTAATTATTTTTTCTTCAAATTTAATTAACTCTTTTATAGCCTCGTGACCAAACATTAAAGCTTCAAGCATGTCTTCTTCACTTACTTCTTTAGCTCCAGCTTCAACCATGTTAATGGCATCAATTGTTCCGGCTACCGTTAAATCTATATCACTTTTTTCAAGTTCTTCAACAGTAGGATTAATTACAAACTCACCATCTACTCTTCCTACCTTAACACCCGCAATTGGGCCATTAAAAGGCACTTTACTAATTGAAGTAGCAAGTGATGAACCAAACATTGCGGTAAGTTCTGGTGAGTTATCTGGGTCAACTGATAAAACCGTATTTACAATTTGAACTTCATTTCTAAAATCTTCAGGAAATAAAGGTCTCATTGGTCTATCAATCATTCTAGCAGCAAGGGTAGCATTCTCACTAGGTCTTCCTTCCCTTTTTATAAATCCACCAGGTATTTTACCTACTGAATATAATTTTTCTTGGTATAAAACCATAAGAGGAAAGAAATCAGATAAAACATTAGCCGTTTTACTAGCTACTACCGTTGAAAGTACAACCGTATCACCATATCTAACTAACACGGCACCATGAGCTTGTTTAGCCATCTCACCTATTTCTATAGTTAAGTTTCTTCCTCTAAAATTCATTTCAAAAATTCTTTTTTCCATACTCTTCTCCTTAAAATTCTATATAAAAAGACACCCAAAAAAGAGTGCCTACTTTTATTTTTATAAAACTACTTTCTTAATCCTAAACTCTTAATTAATTCACGATAACGATTAATGTCAGTTTTCTTTAAGTAATTAAGCAAATTACGTCTTTTACCAACCTTCATTAATAATCCTCTTTTAGAGTGAAAATCATGAATATTTTCTTTTAAATGAGCTGTTAAAATATTTATTTCTTCTGTAAGTACTGCTACCTGAACTTCTGGAGAACCAGTATCTCCTTCGTGAGTTGCATACTTTTCAATAATAGCTTTTTTAACATCTTTTTTTAACATCTTTATTCCTCCTTTTAAAACTAATACACCTAATTCTGAGTTACAGTCGGAGTTACTAATAACCAAGAATTGGTAACATAAATACTATACTATTTTTCATTCTAATTTGCAATACTTTTTACTAAATTATTTATAGAATCATCAACAAAAGTAATATTAGAGTCGAATTTTTGAAAGTTTTTGTTTTCTTCATGAACTTCTTTTTTCAGTAATTTTTCAGTAGAAAGTCTTACTTTATCATTTGAAAAAATCCCATAGTTATTTTTCATAAAAAACAAGAAAGCTGAATAAGTTCCAAAAAAATATAATATTCTCTCTTTATTTTTTCTTACTAGATAATAATATTTATACTGTATATCTAAGGCTTGCTCTAAATTTTTCTCCGCAATTTTGATTTCATTTTTATTAAGAACATCACTAATTAATAAAAGATATAAGTATTTACCACTATCATTATTTAAAATTATATCTATATAAATTTGCTTTTCTTCTAAATTAGTACAATTTTTTTCAATTAATTTAAATGCTTTTTTAACATCTTTTTCTACTACAACTTTTTTCTTATACCATTTTAAATCTTCCTCATTTACAATAGAAATAAAATCTCCCGTATCTAATTCATTATAAAATTTTAATAATAAACTATCTTTAATAAATGAGATAATATTACCTTGCGTTTTTTTATAAAATTCAACACATTTATTAATACTACCATTAGTTATTTTAGATTCTATTATTTTTTGCATCAAAGTATCCCCATAAATTTTATAAAGACTATGTAATTGATCTAAAGTTAATCTTGATAAAATATCCTTATTATACTCTCCTAACCTGGAAATTATTATAAAGACCCTATTAATTTCTGCTCTTTCCAAATAAATTAGTAAAACTTTTAACTTATTATGTTCTAAAAACACTTCAAAATCTTTTAAAGAATACCTATCTAACTTATTTCCGCATCTGGTATATTTAAAATAATCAAAAATTAAATTATCTAAAAAATATTTACTAAAAAGTAAACTTAAAGAATATTTACTAGCAAAATATTCATCTAGTAACTCATATTTTTTACTCTCAGGTATGTTTTTCTTTTTTAACAAAGAAATTATTTTTTTATCTGTCATTTTTTCCTTTCTTATAACTATATAAACATTTTATATGGTTTCATCTTAGTAGAATCTTTTTGATAAGTTTTATATATAGCTATAACTTCATCATTATAAATATATACAATCTCATCAGAATTATATTTATTATCTACCAGCCCACCATTTTTTATTATTTTATAATCATTTTCATTTAATTCTATAATTTTCTTTTCTTTTAATACATCTTTTATTGATAATAATTCAAAATTATTGTTTTCTACATCTTCTAAAGAATAAGCATTTTCTATAGAAAAATTTCCTTGTTTAGTTCTTTTTAATTCACTCATTACACCAATAATATTAAGTTTATTATTAATATCTCTAATCAAACTTCTTATATAAGTTCCTTTTGAAACGGTTGTCTTAAATTTATACTGACTTTTTTCAAAAGTTAGAAGCTTAATATCAAATATATCAACTATCCTGCTTGGTAAAGTAACTTCCACGCCATCTCTAGAATATTCATATAACTTTTTCCCTTTTATCTTAACAGCGCTATAAGCTGGAACTTCTTGCAAGTATCTTCCTTTAAAAGAATTTAAAGTGTTAATTAGCTTTTCCTTATCCAATACGCATGTTTCTTCTTTCAAAATTTTACCTTCTATATCTAAAGTATCAGTATAAAGTCCTAACTTAGCAGTTGCTACATATTCTTTTTCTTTAGAAGTTATTAAATCTACCAATTTTGTTGCCTTACCAATACATAAAACAAGTACCCCTGTTGCTAAAGGATCTAAAGTACCAGTGTGCCCTACTTTCTTAGTATTTAAAATCTTACTTACTTTATTTACCACATCCCGGCTCGTAAATCCTTTAGGCTTATTAACAACTAAAATTCCATCCATTTCTTTCACCAACCCTATTTTACCATAACTTAATTATAATATTCAAAAAATACAAAAACCTATACAGGTATTTGTATTTTTTATTACTTCCTATCTTCTTATATAAGAAATACCTTTAGCAAAATCCAGTCCATCTATTTTTTCGCTATCATAATATCTTACTGCATTTTCAATGCTTTCAGGATTATAATTAATAATATCATTATTATATTTTGCAAAGTATTTTTTCATATTTTTCACTTCGTTAAAATATGCATTACACTCAGCTTCTGTTAAAGTACCTTTATTACTAGCTTCATCTAAAATTTTTGTAATCTTTGTTGTGATTTCTTCAAGGTTAATACCTAACGCTAAAGCTTCGAAATATTGGTTTAAAATCATTATAGTTCTTTGCTTATCATCTGTAAGTTCTTCGTCTGAAATCTTCTTTTCTAGACCCTTATACATTTGGTAACTTATCTTACCACATAATTTACTATATTTAGAATCTTCTTTTTTAGTTAAGCTTTCTGGTCCTTTTTTATATACTTTATATTTCAATTTATTAAACTTATTTAAATTCCTATATAAATGAACACCACTTACTATATCTCTTTCTGATAGTATTTTTTGAATCTTTTCTATTTTATCATTTTTACCTTCATCGAAAGCTTTTTCCAACCTTTTTTTGAAAAACTTCTTACCAAACTTACTATTATAAACCCAAGAAACTGCTTTACCACAAAATTCAACAAATAATTCTTTAACACTCTTAACATCTGCTTCATCTTCAACAGCGTTACGATTTTCTTCTTTCATATTATTAAGATTATTTAAAGTTATAATTTTGTTGATTTCACTTGAAAAATTATTCTTTTCTTCTTCGCTAAGACATGGCAATATACCTTTATATAAATCTAACAAATCACTTAATTTTGCATTGCTAATTTCTTCATCTGAAGACTTCATTAAATTTAATGATTTAACAAAATTTATTTTTTTACCAACATAAATTAATCTTTTTTCTAATTCTATTTTAATACTATTATTTTTAATTTTTCTTATATATTCTTCAGCCAAATCTAAATATCTTTCGTTGCTCTCCATATCAGCTTTATCCAAAGCAATTTTTGCCAAATTTCTATTTTCTTCATCACTTATTTTTTCTTCTTCAATTTTATACTTTTTGTCTTCTAACTCTTTTTTGATAAGTTTCTTATCATTATTATCATCTAATTCATCAATTAAATCTAAAATTTTAGGTGAATCTTTTTCAATATTTTCTTTAGATAATTTATTTAATAAGTCTTTAGCCTCATTATATAATTTAACTTGATTATAAGTATAAGATAAATCTGCCATTAAATTATCTTTTTCTTCACCATCTTTTAATTTTACAATTAAATCAGTTATAAAATTAATAGTATTTAAATTTTTATTATTTTTTAATAAATCTAAATAGTAATTAATTTCTTCAAAGTCATTTTCATTTTTTTTACCATTTTTTTGGAAAATAGCTTTTTTAGTTTTATTTATTACTATTTTTTTACCTTTTTTTCTAGAAACCTTCTTCAAGATTACCTTTCTAGAAGCTTCTTTTTCTAACTTAATGACCTTTTCTGAAATTAAAGACATTCCTAAACTTAAGCTTTTAATATCTTCTAAATCAGAATATTCTTCCACCCTTTTTAATAAATCTTTCACTTCTTCCAAACGGCTATTTTTTATTTCTAAATTTTTTTCTAATTTACGGATTTCATCAAGTAATTCGTGTACTTTTTCATAATTTTTTGATTCCAAGCTACCATTATACTCTTCCCATAAAATGCGAGTACGTTCATTTCTTTCCTTTACATCATCTTCTATTTTTTTTAATTCCTCTTTTAAATAATTAGAAATTTCTAAAAAGTTTTTTTTGTATGATTCTAAAATCATCTTTTCTAAATTCATAATAAACTCCCCCTCGAATTAATGCCTCATATACTATCACATAAGTAAACAAAAGTCAACACCCTAAAAATAAAGAAAAACTTGAAAAATCAAGTTTTCTGCTAACTTATAAATTTAAAAACCACATATCCTAAAACAGCTATAACTAGTAATATAAAAGATAATATAATTACGCTTATTTTTCCGCTTTTTTTGTTATTTTGCTCTTCTTCAGAGTCATTATAAATTTCATTTAAATACTTTTCATAGGCTTCTGTAAGATAATATCGTTCGCTTCCGTTAAAAATATATTCATAGTATGCTTTGAAGCTTACTGGTAGCTTATTCTTATTTTTTATATAAATTTTTTGCACCTCATTAAACGTTGCTTTTTTATTTATTTTAGTATTAGTAAGAAGCTGCAAAATTGCTATTGAAAAAGCATATAAATCAGTTTTTTCAGAAACCACCTTATTTAAAGGATCTTGATATTTCAAAGGCACATCAGAGTTGATAACATTATTTTTTATAACAAAAGAATCACAATTTATTAGCTTAACTTTACCATCCTTATCAAAGAATATATTATCCAGACTCAAGTCACACATAAATACATGTTTTTTATGAAGTTTCTTCATAACTTCTTCAATAGCCTTTATTTTATCTATCTTCTCCTCAAAACTGTATATTTTATTATTAATACTCAAAGGTTCTCCTTCTGGCAAGTAATCCATTATGTAACCAACAAAAACCCCATCATAATATACTAAATTTTTGGGCTTAACGATTTCTTCTATATCTAAAGTTTTAATATATTTTAAAGTTTCTTCCCTATCTTTTATATATATAAATGAAGGCGAAGTAAACATTTTTAAAATTTTACCATCCTTAGTTAAATATACGCTTCCTGAAGAACTAGCCGCTAACTTTTTTACTATCTTTAAACTTCTATAATCTAAAGCATCTTTAGGAAAACTTCTAAATTTATCAAATAATTTTCTTTTAGTTATCAATCCCGCAACATTAGCATTTAATAAAATTCCTTCTTCATTCATACCTATTTCATAAAAACCAAAAGCTTGATAAGTTCCTATGTTATTATTTTCACTTTCTTTAATAGTAACTAAGACATTTCTAGTACCAACTTCTCCAGCTATGTAAACTACTCCTTCTATTAATAAAAGTTCTGCATTTTGATTTTTATATTTATCAGATATATACATATTTTTAATTTCTACTTGAGAAATGTTATTACCACTTTTAAATTCAAAAATTGCATAACCCTCTACTTTTTTATCTATTAAAATGACTATTGTCATTTTATTTTTAAAATATTCTGGAACAATATAATTATCTAAATCTATTAAACACTCTTTTTTTAGAGACTCATTAGAGAATGTATCAACAATATCTGCAAAAATATCAAAATCTGTTTCTAAAACTTCTAAGCTAATATTTCCTTTTTTGATTAAATTTACCATTTTACCACCCTCTACTATAATTCTAGATATAATTATACAATTTTTTTTAACATTTTTCTACATAAATTATATATTTTTTTAACAAATTAAAACTACTAATAGTTGTCTATAAGTAGTTTAATTATTTTTCTTTATCTTCTTTTATTTTTGTTATTATATTTTCTATTTTACTTCCATAAGAAATAGATTCATCATATTTAAATCTTAAATCAGGTATTTTTCTTATTTCTAACTTTCTTTTTGCAAGTTCTGTTTTAATAAAACCCTTAGCTTGATTTAAATCGTGCAGGCATTTATCTTTGTTTTTTTCATCAAAAACAGTACAATAAACTTGTGCTAAAGATAAATCCGTATCAACTTTTACGGCAGTTAAAGTTACAAACCTAATATCCTTATCATACACTTCATTAGCTAAAATATCACTTATTTCTCTTAATAATAAATTGCCTATTCTTTCTGTTTTTACGCTCATAAATTAAATACCTCCTAATTATATATTGGAAATTTACTAGTTATCTTTAAAACTTTTTCCTTAAGTTCCATTAATTTTTCTTCATTATCATTGTTTCTTAAAGCTTCGTCTATGATACTTGAAATTAAAACAAAATTTTCTTCTTTTAACCCTCTGGTAGTCATAGCAGGAGAACCTATTCTAATTCCACTTGCCTTCATTGGAGACTCAGTTTCGTTTGGAATAGTGTTTTTATTAACCGTTATGTTTATTTTATCTAAAACACTCTCAGCATCTTTTCCTGTTATACCATAAGATGCTTTTACATCAACTAAAATTAAATGGTTATCAGTACCATTAGATATTATTCTAACATCTTTTTTTAAAAAATAATCACACATTGCCTTTATGTTTTTTAAAACTTGCTCTTGATATTCTTTAAACTCTGGTTTTAAAGCCTCATAAAAGCACTGGGATTTAGCTGCTATAACATGCATTAAAGGTCCGCCCTGAATTCCAGGGAAAACCGTTTTATTTATTTTCTTAATTATTTCTTCACTGTTAGTTAAAATAACGCCTCCTCTTGGACCTCTTAACGTTTTATGAGTGGTTGAAGTAACAACGTCAGCGTAAGGTACTGGTGAAGGATGAAGACCTGTTGCAACAAGACCTGCTATATGAGCCATATCAACCATAAGGTATGCTCCCACCATATCAGCTATCTCTCTAAATTTCTTAAAATCTATTATTCTTGAATAAGCTGATGCTCCGGCTATAATCATTTTCGGTTTTTCTTTTATAGCAAGTTCTTTCACTTCATCATAATCTATAAAGCCATCATCATTTACTTTATAAGAAATGATTTCATAATCACTTCCTGAAAAGCTAAGTGGGTGTCCATGAGTTAGGTGTCCACCACTTGATAAATCCATTCCTAACACTTTATCACCATGATTAAGTAGGGCTCTATAAACTGCCATGTTAGCACTAGAACCTGAATGCGGCTGAACGTTAGAATATTTACAATTATATAATTTTTGTAAATATTCATTAGCTATATTTTCAAAAACATCAATATACTCACAGCCACCATAGTATCTCTTTGAAGAATAACCTTCAGCATATTTATTAGTTAAAATACTACCTTGTAACTCTAAAACATCTTTTGAGACATAATTTTCTGATGCAATAAGTTCAATATTTTCTTCTTGTCTTTTCTTTTCTAAACTTAGAGCTTCTTTTAATCTAATATCCATCAAAATCGCCTCCATGTATAATATTATACACTAAAAAAAAGTATAAGAATAGTACTTATACTTTTTATTTATTATCTTTTTATTTCAACTAACTCATAAGCTTCAATAACATCATTTTCTTTAATATCTTGGTATTTTTCCAAAGTAATACCACATTCAAAACCAGCTTTAACTTCTTTAGCTTGGTCCTTTTCTCTTTGAATAGAGTTAATCTTCCCATCGTATATTACAACACCATCTCTTATTACCCTTGCGTTAGCATTTGATTTAATTATTCCATCTAATACGTAGCACCCAGCAATGTTACCAATTTTAGAAAATTTATATATTTTTCTTATTTCAGCAGAACCAAGTACTTTTTCCTCATACTCTGGATCCAAAACACCTTTCATTGCTGCTTCCATTTCTTCAACTACTTTATATATTATGTTATGAAGTCTTACATCAACACCATATTCTTTTGCAATATCTAAAATTTTGTTCGTAGGTCTTACGTTAAATCCTATTATAATTGCACTAGAAGCATTAGCTAAAACTATATCACTTTCAGTTATTGTTCCAACACCACTTCTTATGATGTTCAACTTACAACCTTCTACTTCTATTTTAGATAGTGTATTTTTAACAGCTTCTTCACTACCTTTAACATCAGTTTTTAAAACTATATTTATCTCTTTTAAACCTTCTGATATTTTTCCAAATAAATCATCCAAACTCATTGCACTAGCTAATGTATTAGCTTTTAGTTTAGCAGTTTCGCTTCTTTGTTCTGCAACACTGTGAGCTTGTTTTTCTGATTCAAAAGCCATAAACCTATCTCCAGCCGTTGGAACACCTGATATACCAGTTATCTCTACCGGAGTAGAAGGAAGTGCTTCTACAACCTCTTCACCTAAATCATTTTTTAAGGTTCTAACCTTTCCAAAGTATTCTCCAACAACTACTGGATCACCCAAACGTAAAGTACCATTTTGAATTAATAAAGTAACAACCGAACCAACGTTTTTATCAAGTTTTGATTCTATAACCGTACCCATAGCATATCTTTTTGGATTAGCTTTTAACTCTTCCATTTCTGCTATAAATAATAAGCTTTTTAATAATTCATCTATACCTTCATGAGTTTTAGCGGAAATATTAACAAATAAAGTATCTCCACCCCAAGAATCTGGTGTTAAACCATTTTCACTCATTTCACGTTTAACTCTTTCAGGATCAGCACCTGGTTTATCCATTTTATTAACAGCTACAATAATAGGAACTTTAGCTGCTTTAGCATGATCAATAGCTTCTATTGTTTGAGGTTTAACTCCATCATCCGCTGCAACAATTATTATAACAACGTCGGTAATGCTAGCTCCTCTAGCTCTCATCTCAGTAAAAGCAGCATGTCCTGGAGTATCAATAAACGTTATTTTTTTACCTTCATATTTAACTTGATATGCTCCTATATGTTGTGTTATACCACCATGCTCTGTTTCTACAACACTACTTTTTCTTATTGCATCTAAAAGAGAAGTTTTACCATGGTCCACATGCCCCATTATAGTAACAACAGGAGGTCTTTCTTCTAAATCTTTTTCGTCATCTTTTACCTCAAACATTTCAAAATTAGAAATATCTGCAGTTTCTTCCTTTTTTAAAGTTTTATTATATTCTAAGGCAATTACAGAAGCATCATCAAAACTTATGCTAGCATTCATATTAGCCATTATTCCTAGTTCCATAAGTTTTTTTAATATTTCTCCTACTGATTTTTCTAATGCTGTAGCTAACTCTTTAATTGACATTCCTTCTTTATACAAAACTACGTTTTTATCAGCCTCGTTATTAGAAACTAGTTTTTCTTTATGCTTATACATAGCTTTTTTAGCATCTTTAATATCTTTTTGTTTACTCTTGTTCTTTTTCTTCTTAGAAACATCATTATTTTTATTATATATAGTATCCTTTTTATCTATCAAAGAATCTACTACTTCATCATAATAATCATCTTCGTCCATTTTTTTGATAATTTCTTCATCAGCTGCTTCGGACATTTCCGCACTTTCTTCATTTGCTTCATTTTCTAAAGCATTATCTAATTCAACAATCATATCATCATTTAACATATCTTCTTCTGTAGTCACATTAAATCCTAACAATTCACATTTCTTTAAAATCTCCTCTACAGTTTTATTAACGTCCAAAGCATACTCTAAAACACTCATCATAATGCCTCACCTCTTTCTTAACTATTTTTTATAATTTCCTCTAAATCCAAATAAATTTTTTCAGGAATCAAAACTTCTAAATATCTTTCCAAAGCTTTTGTTTTCCTTGCAGTTTCAACAACATCTAAGCTTTTTTTTACGTAAGCTCCTCTACCATTTTGTTTTCCTGTTAAATCTATAAAAACGTTTCCTAGGTTGTCCCTTACTACTCTAATTAATTCCTTTTTTGGCAATTTTTCTTTCGTTACAACACAAGTTCTCATTGGAATTTTTTTTGGTTTTAACATTATTTCACCTCTTTTAACTAATTGCATTAGTAAGATCAATATTTTCTTCTTTTACTTGTTCTTCTGTTTTAACATCGATTTTATAATGAGTCAAACGCGCTGCTAACCTAACATTTTGACCTTTTTTACCAATAGCTAAAGATAAATTATCTCCGTTAGCTATCGCTAAAGCTTCATTTTTCTTTTGATCCAATATATATACTTTAACTTCTTTAGCAGGCGATAAAGCATTTTTTATAAAAGTTATAGGATCTTTATCATATTTAACAACATCTATTTTTTCTCCACCAAGTTCATTTGTTATACGATTTATTCTAGAACCTTTTTCTCCAATGCAAGCCCCGATAGCATCAACATTAGAATTTTCAGAGTAAACAGCAATTTTACTTCTAGAACCTGCATCCCTAGCTACGCTATAAAGAATTACGGTACCATCGTTAAGTTCTGGAATTTCATTTTCAAGTAGTCTTTTTACAAATCCGTAATGAGCCCTAGAAAGTAAAATCAAAGGACTTTTACCAGAATCATCTATCTTTGAAACATATACTTTAACTGAACTACCCATCTTTAAATTTTCGCCTTTAATAAGTTCACTTTTTGGCAAAATTCCGTGCATTCTACCTAAATCCACATAATAATTTTGAGCATCTTCTCTTGATAAAGTACCTATTAACAATTCCCCTTCTTTATCAGCAAATTCAGCCATAATACTTTGTCTTTCTGCTTCCCTTACTTTTTGGGTTAAAATCTGCTTAGCTGCCATTGTAGCAACCCTACCAAAATTTTTTAAAACAACTTCATTTTCTATAGTTTCTCCTACTTTAATATTTGGTACTATTTTTTTAGCATCTTCTAGCAAGATTTGAACATCTTCATAATTTTCTTCTTCTTCATCATACTCTTCAACTACTCTTTGATAAGCATAACCCTTAATTTCCCCTGTTTTTTTATTCAAATCAATTCTTATATTAGTAAGACCAGTATCTTTAGCATAAGCCTTTTCTAAAGCTGTTGTCATTCCCTCAAAAATAATTTCTTCACTAATTTCTTTTTCTTCACAAATTGCCTTTAAAGCCTTTATAAATTCTTTTCCATTCATTTTATCTATCTCCTTTTTCTACCGAACATACATCTAATACATAAGGTTCTTCAAATTCATCCTCTATTTTATCAATTAAGGGATTTATAATATCAGTAGCTTCTACGCAAGTATCCACATCGACAAATGGTTCCTTATCAATTTCTATTCTTAAAAAATACATACTACCTTCTTTAACATATTCAACATTACATAGTTTAATGTTTTTTTCTTTTAAAGGTTCTTTAATTAAAGCTTTTACCTTTTCTTCCAAAATTACCACTCCTTAATTATAAAGAGCAGGACATCTTGTCCTACTCTTTGTTGCTAAACACATTATATCATATTTAGTTTATATTTCAACACTTTTTACATATTTAAACAAAATGTTTTTATGTTTTTTTACTAAATTCTTAATTTTATGATTAATTTTTGATATAATCTAAAATATACGGAGGTTAAAAAATGAGTGATGATATTTTTAAAAATATATATAATAAATTAGTTAAACATAAAATTCATAAGTATTATAAATTCATAATGGTTATAATCCTTTACTTCCTTTATCAAACTAATTTTATTCTTTTATTATTAGATTCCTTTGGACTTAAAATTAATAGCATAAAAAAATCAGTTAGAATGCCAATTTTTATGTTAAATGACC
This sequence comes from uncultured bacterium, assembly GCA_949285875.1. Classification (GTDB taxonomy): domain Bacteria; phylum Bacillota_I; class Bacilli_A; order RF39; family UBA660; genus Aphodocola. Next base: position 33,882 of record CASDZZ010000002.1, read on the forward strand.
TAATATATATAATAATTTTAATAATTATGTTCAAAAAAGAAATAAAAAAAGGAATAAAAGACTTAAAGCACAATTTTTCAAAAAGAGTTGTTTTATCCCTTAACTGCTGGATTGTAGGAAGTTTAATTATGTCTATTTCTTCCTTACTAATTTCAATTTTTCTAAAACAAAATTTATCTGGAAATGAAAGTGCAATAAGGCAAAGTATTCAAATGGCACCAATTTATATGCTTTTTACTTGTTCTATTGTAGCTCCCATTTTTGAAGAAATGGTATTTAGAAGAGCCCTTTATGGATTAATAAAAAATAAGTGGATATTTATTATAGCTAGTGGTGTTACATTTGGTCTTTTACATGTTATTGGAACATTTAATAATATTACTGATTTTTTATATGTAATACCTTATGGCGCTATGGGATTTGCTTTTGCCTATCTTCTTAATAAAACAGATAATATTGTTCTGCCAATTTCAGTACATATGTTACACAATACTATATTAGTTATAGCTCAAATAATAGGGAGATAGTTTAATATGAAAAAAAACAAAAATGAAAAAACAGAAAAAAAGAAGAAAACAAGACTAAAATGGCAGTTTAAACTAATTATTTTTTTAATATTTATAGTATTTTATATGTTTTTTGTTGGAACAAAAGGAATTTTTATAAAAGAATTTAATATTAAAACAAATAAAATAGATGATAAAATGGGTAGCTTAAAAATATTACAATTTTCCGATTTACATTATGGGTCATCAATAAATAAAATTTCTAACATAGATAATTTAGTAAAAAAAATAAATAGTACGAAACCAGATATTGTTATTTTTACTGGAGATTTAATAAAAAATGAATTTAACTTAGAAAATAGTGAAAAAGAAAATTTAATAAAGAGCTTGAGCAAAATTAATGCTCAACTAGGTAAATTTTATATAAACGGAGAAGACGATAATAATACTTCTGAATCAATTTTAAATTTATCGGGTTTTATAAATTTAGAAAATGGAGCGCAAATAATATATAAAAATTCAACAAGGCCAATTCTTTTAATTGATGAAAAAAATAGTGAAACTTACTTTGACAATAATAACACTATCCCAGAATTTAAAATTTTAGCCTTACATAATCCAGATGATTTTTCCAAATTTACAAAAGTGAACTTTGATCTAGCTGTAGCAGGTCATACGCATAATGGTCAGATTAACATTCCAAAAGTAAAAGACTTATTCATTAAAAGTAAGTTTAAAAGTACTTATCAAAAAGTAAATAACACAGAATTATTTGTAAATCCTGGTTTAGGTACAAATAAAATTAATGCAAGATTATTTAATCATCCAACCATTTACTTATACAGAATAAATAAAATTTAAAAAACGCCAAAGACTCATGTTTTTGGCGCTTTTTTGTTTTAGTTTTCCTCTAATGGCAATATTAAATGAACTTGCGTACCTTTTCCTTCATTTGATTCATAACACAAACTACCATTATGCTTTTCAACAATTTCTTTTGAAAGGCAAACTCCTAATCCGGTACCATTACTTTTAGTTGTAAAAAACGGAGTTCCAATCTTTTCCATAGTTTCTTTATCCATTCCTATGCCATCATCTTTTATAATTATCTCTACTTTATTTTTTAATATATTGGTGTTTAATTCAATAACTCCTTTTTCACCTACTGCTTCTTTGGCATTTTTTATAATATTTATTAGAACTTGTTTAATTCTATTATAATCTGCCAATATATAAGTTTCTTTAGAATCTATATTATAAATAAAATTTATATTATTTTTTAAAATCATTTTAGCTTCATCACACACATCATCTAACAAAGAATTTAATTCAATTTTGTTTTTTTCAATATTTATTTTAGATATATCAGAAAAATCTTTAAGTAAAAGAAGCGTTCTATCTATTTCTTGATCAATTATTCCTACGTATTTAGAAGCTTTACTTGGGTTTCTAATATCAAACATGTCTAGATAACCTTTACATACTGCTAAAGGATTTTTTATTTCATGAGTTATTTTAAATAGCGATTCATATAATTTTTTTTCTCTTGTAATTTCTTCTAAAGAATAAAACATTTCTAAAATTTTTTTCATTTTTAAATCAAAATTTCGTACAAAGATAAAAATTATATACATAACTATAAAGCTTCCCAAAATATAAAACAAATTATCAGAAAAAAGTAAACTTTGATTAAAAAATAAAACGTAAATCAAAAATAACATAGTTTTAGTACAAGCAAAAATATTTTCTAACTTTAGTTTTGTTTTATAATACAGAATAAGGATTACAAAAGTTTCCATAAAAAACAAAATATTATTTATTAAATAAAAATCTTTAAAAACAAAAAAAGCAAAAAAGCTTAATAATAAATAAGGAACGAGTCTTTTTTTTAGAATTGCTACAAATAAAGGTAAATTTATTAAAAATATTGTTAATAAATTTAAATTTCCAAATCTAACAAACAAATAGAAACTAGAATATATTGCCAGATCCAAAAAAATATTTTTTTCTCTTTCATACGTACTCTTACAAAAAAACAAATAAATTAAATAACAAACAAATGGAAACAATAAAAATATTAAGTTTGATAAAATAAAAATCATATAGAATCTCCTTTCTTAACTTTATTCTATATGATTTCAAACTCGTTTTTTGTCGAATTTTGTATAAAAATAACAAAATTTGTAATTTTTACTCCTCATTAAGTTGCTCAATATATTTTTTTAACTTCTTTGCATCTTCTTGAAAAATTATTTTTATGGTATTATCAATTTCCACAATACCTCTAGCCCCTAACTTTTGGATTCCTTCTTTATTAACTTTAGAAACATCTTTTAAAGTTACCTTAAATCTAGAGACACTAACTTCCATATTAGTTATATTTTTTATTCCTCCTAAATATTCAACCAACTTATTAGCTTCATATTTAAAATTAGGATTATTAGCTTTAATAATGATTAAAGCTATTAAAATTAAAACAACTATAATAATTAAATATTTTAACATACCATCACCTTATTTAGCATTATACAATAAGTATAATAAAATTGCAAGCAAAGAAAAATTAAGAACTTTCAATTATGCAGGCTTTTAAAATGGTACTATTTACCACCTTTTGAATAAGCTAATAGTGAAAAAGATAGAAAGGGTGAATTTTATGTGTGATAATTCAAATACAAACTCTAAATGTAATTGCATAGCTGAAATACTAAAAGTAATAAATATTCTACAAAGCGAAGTATGTCCAGGAAATTCTTGTTTAGAAACTTGTACAAGAGCTTATTTTGGAACAAGTTCTTCTGTAGATTTCAACACAAGACCTGTAACTCTATATACTTGCAATAATGGTGCTCTAGCAATGCCTATATCTAACTCTCCTACTGAAAGGACAACGTCTAACATTTTCAGGGTTGAAAAAGTAGATGGTTGTTGCGCTACTCTAAGAGTTTTAGTATATAATCAAGAAACCTCTACATACACTTCTACAAATTCATTTTTCACAATAAATACAGATTGTTGTTGTGCAATAAAATGTTTAGGCGATACCTACGTAGAAGGTGTTTAAAAATTAAAAAGACCACTGTGGTCTTTTTAATTTATATCTAATATTTCATCAATAGATATTCTCTCATTATCAAGTGTAATTAATTCATTATTTTTAAAACCAACTATCTTTTTAGTCTTATTTTCTCCATTTTTGAACATAATAATAACATCAGCTTGATAAATATAATCAGGTCTTGTAAAAATTAAATTAATTTTTCTAAGAAGCGTTGCTCTATCCACTTTAACTGGTTTTTCTTTTTTAGAATTATCCACTTTATCGTTAGACGCTAAATAAAAATCTTTTTGAACTTTTGACTTTAAATTATTTATTTTATTTTTATATATTTCTGGGAACTTTTCTCTCATATAACCCTCCTACCAAAATATATGAAAAAAAAGAAAATTAATTCCATTAGGAGATGATTACTATAACTAATAAACCATATACTAAAATTAAAACAATTATAATAACAATTATGTTGCTTTTTTTAGGCATAAGCATTTTTAGCATTAGTAGTACTTGTAACTTTCCTTCTGGAAATCAAATAATAATTAAGCAAATTATGTGGTATGTAATAGGATTCATAATAATTTTTATATCAGCAAAAATAAACTTAAACTTTCTTATAAAATATTCAGTTTATTTTTATATCGTTGGAAATATATTACTTCTTTTACTATTATTTTTTGGAAAAGAAATAAATGGGGCTAAGTGCTGGTTTTTAATTCCAGGTATAGGTACGTTTCAGCCAAGTGAATTTATGAAATTGTTTTTAATTCTTCTAAATGCAAAAATTATCATAGAATTTCAAAATAATAATAAAACAAAAAAATCAAAAGACATTATATTATTCTTAATTATATTATTTTTAACAGCTATTCCTAGTTTTTTAACTTTTTTGGAACCAGATACGGGCATGGTAATTATTTATTTTATAATTTCTATGGTAATGTTATTTATAAGTGGTATAAAAAAAAGAATATTTGTTTACTTTGCTATAATTATTATTTTACTTTTAGGAGCTTTTTTTTACTTATATTTTAATTTTGAAAACTTATTCATAGATTTATTTGGAACTTCTTTTTTCTATAGAATTGATAGATTATTAGACTGGTCAAATAAAGATGGCATGCAGCTTACAAATGCATTAACAGCTATTAAAGCAGCAGGTATATACGGTTTTGGATTTAAAAAAACCCCTATTTATATACCAGAAGCTCATACCGACTTTATTTTTTCTGTATATGCTAGTAACACTGGTTTTTTAGGGGCAATATTTTTGATTTCAATCATTATTATTTTTAATTTCACGATATTTTTACTTATAAATAAAAGTACATGTAGAAAGTATAAGTTAATAGCTTTCGGTTTTTTAGCTGTTTTAATCTACCAACAAATTCAAAATATTGGTATGAATATAGGTCTATTACCAATCACAGGAATAACACTTCCTTTTATAAGTTATGGTGGTTCTTCAACTTTAAGTTATATGCTAGGAATAGCTTTTATTTTAAACTATAAAAAAAATCTCCATTAGGAGATTTAATATACAATTTGGTGACGCGTATGGGATTTGAACCCATGAATGCCGCCGTGAAAGGGCGGTGTGTTAAACCACTTCACCAACGCGCCAGTTTTCATAAACAAATAAATGGTGGGCCTGAATGGACTTGAACCATCGACCTCACGCTTATCAGGCGTGCGCTCTAACCAGCTGAGCTACAAGCCCATTTGAGAGCTCATCTAAAACTGACTATTAAAAATGGTGGAGCTTAGGGGATTCGAACCCCTGACCTTCTCGGTGCAAGCGAGACGCTCTAGCCAGCTGAGCTAAAGCCCCATAATTTGTTCAACAAACAAATGCATATTAATGATATCAAAAAGGAAAAAAAAAATCAATACCTATTTTAAACTTTTTAATAATTAATTAAAAAAATAGTGATTTTTAAAGCAAAAAGTTTTAATTTACTTTTTGCTTTAAAAGTTTAACTTCACTTTCTATTAAAATTTCAAGTTCTGTATCACTAACTTTTAAATTTTTAAGAGCTAGCCACTCTTTTGTTTTTTCTAAAACAGTTTTCTTCTTTTCCTCACAAGTTAACTCGCCTTTTGTTTGCTCTACGTATAAAACAGTCTTCTGAACAATTTCCTTTTTCATTTTTTCTTCAACGCTAGTTTGATATATTCTTTTTATTTGTACTCCAAGATACCCTAACAAAGCCGTAATAGTAGCTATTAAAACTTGGATTAAACTATTTAAAATATTAGAAATAATATCACCCTTCCAAAACTCCCTTAATAAATAAGATGCATCTTCAATATATATTATGGAATTTTAAAAAAAATGACATTAAAAATATAATAAACAAAAATATGGTCGGGAAAACAGGATTTGAACCTGCAACCTCTACGTCCCGAACGTAGCGCTCTACCAAATTAAGCTATTTCCCGAACAAATGGCGCTCACGAAAAGAATCGAACTTTTGACCTTTACCTTCGGAGGGTAACGCTCTATCCTACTGAGCTACGTGAGCAAAAAAGATCATTTAAGATCTAATTCAATTCCTATAGGGCAATGATCACTACCATATACATTACTATAAATTTCACTATTATTAACATTTCCAATTATATCATTAGAAACTAAAAAATAATCTATTCTCCAACCTACGTTTTTTTCTCTTGCTTTACCCATGTAACTCCACCAAGTATAAGCATCTTTCTTATCTTTATTAAAATATCTAAAAGTATCAATAAAACCACTTTGCAATAATTTAGAAAATTTATCTCTTTCTTCATAAGTAAATCCAGCATTTCCTATGTTAGCTTTTGCATTTTTTATATCATTTTCAGTATGCGCTACATTAAAATCCCCACAAATAACTACTGGCTTATTCTTTTCTAACTTTTTCAAATAAGATTTTAGTTCTTCTTCCCAAGTCATTCTGTAATCTAATCTAGATAAATCTCGTTTAACGTTTGGTACGTATTGATTTACTAAATAAAATTCTTTAAATTCAAGGGTAATAACCCTACCTTCTTGATCATGCTCTTCCACACCAATACCATAATTTACATTAAGAGGTTTTTCTTTACTATAAATAAGAGTACCTGAATAACCTTTTTTCTTTGCAGGATTCAAATAGCAATAATAATTTTTGGGATTAAAGTCTATTTGATGTAATTCAGCTTTAACCTCTTGTAAACAAAAAATATCTGCGTTGATTTCATTAAAGAAATCTTTAAAACCTTTCTTTAAACAAGCTCTAAAACCTGCTACGTTCCAAGATATTATTTTCATGCCTATTTTCTCCTTTTATTTATATAACAGTCGCTTTCCTTAGTAAAGACCACTTTACCACAAAAATTTCTGGCTTCGTATTCTTCTTCGTCACAAACAAACCCACAAGATTCTGCAGAAATAAGACTAACTTTATTACTAGGATCTATATCTAGTTTTACACACTTAATGTTATGATTAGTAAATAAGTAATCACAAATCTCATTCGTTATCCTTTTACCTAATTTCCTGCCCCTATACTCTTTTAGAACAGATACTTCTAAAAAAACCTCATCATTATGTACAGAAGATAAATAAGCATATCCGACTGGAATATCTTTATCTAAAACAACATAAGCACTTTGAAAGGTAAAATTATCATTATACATAGAAGATTCTAATCTTTCTGTAATAGAATTAATAAACCTTGATTTTGATTCATTTTTAAAAGAATTTTTTAAATCAGCATAACGAGGTTCATATCTACAAAGACTTATGGTATCAAGTTTAATAGCATTCATAAAAAACCACCTAGTATTATTATAACATACAAAAATAAAAAAACTATTCACAAAATGAATAGTAACTCTTCAAAAAAAATGGTCGGGAAGACAGGATTTGAACCTGCAACCTCTTGGTCCCAAACCAAGCGCACTGCCAAATTGTGCTACTTCCCGAAAGCAATATGATTATATCATAATAAATAAATTAAAGTCAATACTTATTTTAAAGTGGCGCGCCCGAAGAGATTCGAACTCCTGACCCCTTGGTTCGTAGCCAAGTGCTCTATCCAGCTGAGCTACGGGCGCAATTTGTCATACGACGTGGTTAATTATACCACTTTAAAATACTTTTTTCAATACTATTATATGAAATAATTTAATTCATGACAATAAATTAATCTTTATATACTACTTTATTTTCTTTAAGTACAGGAATTTCTTTAATAAGCTTTTCATAACCTTTTTTAAAATCATCCATTTCAATCATTATCGTTTTAATATTTTTATTTTTTAGTTCTTTTCCCAATTTTAAATAAGTTTCTTGTTGATTTACACTATTTTCCAAACTAAAAGATTGATACTGATGATGTACACGTTTTAATCTTGTAGCATATTCTTTTGTATCCTTTAGATATAAAATAACAAAATAAATATTATAATCTAAATCGCCTAACTTCTTAACTAATCTTTCATAAACATCATCAAAATTATATTCTTTATATCCCAATTTACAATATACTTGTTCAGTAAAAAAGGTTCTGTCAAAAATCAAATTAAGATTAGTTTCTTCTAAAGATTCCATGTAGTTTATTAAACCCAAATACATAGTTTTATTTTTTTCTTTTCCAGTCTCTGTCTTATCTTTTATACCTGAAAGTCTATATAAATTAGTCGTAGGTAAATTTTCTCTTAAAAAATTAGCCATTGTACTTTTACCTACTCCTTGTGGTCCCTCTATAATAATTATGTTGCCTCGTTCTTTTTTCATTTTCTACCTCCTATTTTATTTTATTATAACACAAGTTGATAACTTACTTATATACTTTAATTTAATTCTGTAATAAAATAAAAAATCAACCATTTCTGATTGATTATATTAAAAGTTCTTAATGAACAATTTTCCAAGTGGTGGCTCCGGGCAGAATCGAACTGCCGACACAGGGATTTTCAGTCCCTTGCTCTACCGACTGAGCTACAGAGCCATATAAAAAAAATGGCGGTTCCGACGAGATTTGAACCCGCGATCTTCTGCGTGACAGGCAGACGTGTTAACCCCTACACCACGGAACCGTAAAACTTTATTCAAAGCTCTTTAAGTATACTAAAAAAAGTATATATTTGTCAATAGAGATTATAATATTTTTTTATTTTTTAACTATTTAGATAATTTAAAAGAAATAAAGAAACTAAAAAACATAAAAATAATACCATAAAAAAGTTCTGAACCTAAAAATATTTTAGGTATTAAAGCAGGTATAGAGCCTATTACAAATCCTATAATAATACTATATACAAGTCTAAAATTATTTTTTAACAATTTATTAATTAACTTTAATAAGAAAATAATGCCACTTATAAGTCCCATTACAAATGGAATTAACTTTAATACATCACCTAAACAAATAGAAAAAGGACTTGAAATAATATATAAAACATATTCATACATTCCTATTATAATTAATAAAAAAGAGCCACTTATACCAGGAATTACTTTTCCTATAGAATATATTATTCCCGCTAAAAAAAGCTTTAAAATATTTATGAATAGAGAATTTGAAGCACTATCTAAATCTACACTATAAATATTTTCTGATATATACCACATAAGCAAAGAAACGAAGAAAGTGATTATTAATATTTTCCAATTTGCACCCTTACCTGTATTTTTTTTAATTTCTTTAAATAGAAATGGTACACCACCCAAAATAAATCCTACAAATGATAATTTAGTTATTACTTCATGTTTTAAATACAAAAACATCATAATCTTACTAAACCAAACTGCCCCAGTTATTATTCCTAATCCTAAAACAAATAAGAATATAAAGTTTTTCTTAAAGTTTTTAAATAAGTTTGTAAGGGAATAAATCATTTTTTCATATACGTTAAAAATAACGGCTATAACCCCCCCACTTACGCCTGGAATAATCATTGCAGTTCCTATTAATATACCAACTAAAAAAAGATATAAAAAAGACATATAATCACCAATTAACTATATGTCTTTTTATATCTTTTTATTCTATTGTTAAACTTTGAGAATCAGGTTGTATTTGAATAAATGTATTTCCATCATTTACAATTAGTTTTTCACCTGTAGCCTTAACTTTATATACTGTTTTAGATGACCTAGAACTCTTTTCCCAAGTAATAGGAACAGCATATCCTTCGGAAATAAAATAACCTTCTCCACTTCCTATGTTATTTAAACCTTGTCTTCCTCCAGAATATCCATCATTTAACGTATAATTATGAACTTTATAAGTTATTATATTTTTTGCTGTATACTGAAGACCTGTCACATAATCTTTATGTTCAATGTTATTCTGATATCTTTTATATAATTTAGTTGTAGGATCATAAGAATAACTAGTTAAGTGACTAGTTGAATAAGGTATTCTTACTGTATTAGCAGGAATAGCTCCTTCATAATTTGCTAAATCTAAAGGTTTTACTTGATAAGATAATAATAAACCTTTTTCTGTAGTAGTTTTATAACCCCTTTTGCCTGCTGCTTCTTTTAATTTTTGAATAGAAGTATAAGCTCTATGTTCTTTAGCTATTTTCCTTAAAGAATTATCCCAAGTAAAAGCACTACTATTATCTGCATTTATTACATTTACTCCCAACTTTTTTATATCGCTTTGTGCTTGCGGACTCCAACCAATATGAGCATATATAGCATCATTTTCTAAAGCATAGTCTAAAAAGTAATGTCTAGAACTCCTAACAGAAGCTATTCTTGCAGTATCTTTATCTTTGAATAAAGCCATCATTCTGGTAATTCCACCTTCTACTATCATTTCATAAGTAATATAAGCATCTTGCAATCCTGCTTGATATCCCCAAACAGCTTTATTGTTATTAATCATTACTGCATAAGGCCTACTATTAGAATTTAAATCAACTATTTTGAGTTTTTCTTCAGGCTTGGTTGTTTTTTTTGTAGTATTATTTTTATTTTCAACCTTTTTTGGTGAATCATTTTTTAGAAAAAACAAAGTAAGACCAAGAGCAGAAATAATTACAACTAAGACTACAATTAAAATTATTTTTACTTCCTTTTTTTTATTTAACTTCATAAAATCAACTCCTACTCTACAACTTAATTATACAATTATTTTTATAATTAAACAATTAAATTATATGCTATTTACTTATTTAAAATTCCGTAAGAAACAATTAAAGCGCTGTTAAAAGCCCAAGATAAGTTGTATCCACCGCATTTTCCGTCAACATCTAAAATCTCGCCTGTAGCATATAATCCTTTACATTTTTTAGACTCTAAATTATCTGTAAACTCTTCTAAATTAGCTCCTCCAGAAGTTACCTGTGCCATTTCAAAATCACCTGTATTTTCTATATCAAAATACATATTGTGTAAATTAAAAGATAAAGCTTCTAATTCGTTTTGTGATAACATTTTTATTTTCTTACCATATACTTTAAGCTCTTTAGCTACCGCTATCGCTAACTTATTATTTATAATGCATGACAAAGCATCCTCACTAGTATAGCCAGAAAAACTTTTTAAGTAATTTTCTAACTCCAACTCGCTATACTGAGAAACTAAGTTAATAATTATTTTTACATTTTTTTGTTCTTTTAAATATTTAGCAACATTTCTAGACAAATTAAAAATACTAATTCCTGATAAAGAGTCTTTAGTAAATTGTACTTGTCCTTCCTCGCTTTCTGTAATCCAGCCGTCAACACTTAAGCTTACAATAGCCTCTGCTCTAACACCAGCTAAATCTTTTATATACTTATAATTAGTTTTAAGACTAGTTAAAGAAGGATATAAATCAGTTATACCATGACCAAAACGTTTTAATATTTCATATCCACTTCCGGTAGAACCAGTTTTATGATAAGTTTTTCCACCAGTTGCAATTACAACTTTTTTACTTTTTAATTCATCATTTATTATGAATAAATCATCATTTTTTACTATTTTTAAAACATCATAGTCATACTTTATATTAACATTATAATATTCTAAAGCTCTTTCAAAAGATTTACAAACGCTTAAAGCCTGCATTGAATAAGGATATATTCTATCTTCTTCTTTCCTAGTTAAAATACCAAACTTATTTAAAATTTCAAAATAATTTTCATTATCATCTGTATTATCTAAAACGTTTAAAAAATCATAATTATCAATTTCTAAAATATTTTTAAATCTTTCTAAACTAGAATTACTATTATAGTTAGATAAATCATTATTAATATTTCCTAAATTACATCTACCATTTCCTGTGATAAGTAATTTTTTTCCTATTTTATTATTTTTTTCTAAAAGAAGAATCTTTAAATTAGGGTTATTATATTTTAAATTAAGCGCACAAAAACAACCAGAAGCTCCCGCTCCAATTATAATTACATCATACATAACAAAGCACCTCTCTTAATTTATATGATAACAAAAAAACTAGATTTAATCTAGTTTATCTCATAAAAGACCGTATGGGGTTGACCGCAAATTGGACATATAAAATCTTCTGGAAGACTTTCTCCTTCATACACGTAACCACACACACTACATTTAAATCTTTTCTTTGTAGTTTTTTCTTGCACTAATTCATCTTTTTGATAAGTTGGGGCGTTTTTAGGCGAAGTTCCCTTTAATTTTTCATGATAAAACTTATAAGTCATCGGGCTTTCCGAAGTATAATCACCTGCTTTAATAGCTTCTCCTAAAAATATCGTATGAGTAGCTGTTTCTATCTTATCTATTACTTTGCACGTAATATATCCGCAGGAATCTTTTATTACGGGAATGTTTTCGATTTCTTCAAACAAAATATTTTTAAATTTATCTGTATTACGGCTTGATTTAAAGCCAAACTCTCCAATTATTTTAGGATCAGTGCTTTCTTTTAAAATCGATACCCCAAAATATCCTGACTTTTTAATGCATTCATTTGTATAATTATCATGATTAATACTAATAGCGATAGTTACCGGCTCTGATGTCACCTGAATTATGCTGTTAGCAATACATCCTACTTTCTTATCTTCGGTTTTAGTAGTTACTACATAAACCCCATAGCTTAAATTTCTAAGTACTTTCTTATCCATAATTAACTCCTTGCTGCACCATCTACCGATAAGATAGCACCAGTTATATAACTTGCCATATCACTTGCTAAAAATAAAAATGCATTTGCAATATCTTCTGGTTTTCCAATCCTACCAAGAGGTACCGTTTTAATAAGTGGTTCAATAATTTCCTTTGGAACGTTTTTCATCATATCAGTATATATAATTCCAGGCGCTACTGCGTTTACCCTTATATTATCTTTACCAAGTTCTCTAGCTAGTGACTTAGTAAGACCATTAACCGCAAATTTACTTGTAGGATAACCACAGCCGGATGGTTGTCCATATATACTTACCATCGAACTCGTATTTAATATTACTCCTCCATTATTTTCTTTCATAATTGGAGCAACTACTTTAGAAGTATTAAAAATAGCAGTAACATTAATATCCATAATCTTTTTAAAATCTTCTAATTTGTAATCATATAAACTATCTCTTGCACTTATTCCAGCATTATTAACTAATATATCTATTTTTCCATATTTATCTTTAATCTGATTAAAAGTTTCTTCTACTTCCTCTTGACTTGTTAAATCAGGCCAAAAACCTGCAACGTCATAATCGTTGTTTATCTTTTTTAGTTCATCTAACGCTTTTTTTACTGATTCTTCTTTAGAACCAAAAAGTATAACCGTAGCATTATTTTCCAAAAATTTCTTAACGGTTTCAAAACCTATTCCCCTTGTTCCACCTGTTATAACAGCTGTTTTTCCTTGCAACATAAAATAACCTCCTTATAGCTTATATTACTAGTTTATTATAAAATTCTTTTTAATTCAAGCTAACTTTTCAATCAAAAAAAGAAAAGCTTAATCACTTTCCTTATTTACCATATTTTAAAAGCTCTTCTTTTAACATTTCCATTGTTTTAGCAGGATTTGCTTTACCACGAGTTTTCTTCATTACTTGTCCAACAAAGAAGTCAATCATTCTAGCTTTTTCAGGATTATAACTTCTAGCTTGCTCATCATTTTCTTTTAAAACTTCCATAACAACATCATGAATAGCAGCATCATCAGTTATTTGCATCATACCTTTTTCTTTAACAATTACATTTGGTTCTTTTCCAGATTCTATCATACATTCAAATACTTCTTTAGCTTGTTTTGAAGATATTGTTTTAGCATCTACTAAATGAATTAATTCTTTTATCATAATTGGCTTAACAGGGACATCCTCTATTTTTATTTCATTTTCATTTAAATATCCCATAAGCATACCAGTAACCCAGTTGCAAGCTTTTTTTGCATCAGCACCTAAATCAACACAAGCTTGAAAGAAGTCAGAATTTTCTTTTACCTTTACTAAAACTTCAGAATCATACTTAGAAAGACCATATTCTTCCATGTATTTTTTTACCCTATCTAACTGAAGCATAGGAATTGTTTTTCTTATATCTTCAAGCATTTCTTCAGTAACTTCTGTTGGAGCGATATTAGGCTCGATAAAGTACTTATAATCAACTGCGTCTACCTTACTTCTCATGTGGAAAGTTTCCCCAGTTTCATCATCTAACCTTCTTGTTTCTTGTTCAACTACACCACCATTTTGAAGTATTTCTGTTTGTCTTTCAATTTCAAAATCAATTGCTCGTCCAACGTTATAAAATGAATTAATATTTTTAATTTCTACTTTGCTACCTAACTTATCAGAATCAGAAAGCGATACGTTAACATCGCATCTCATTTGTCCTCTATCACTTCTAGCTTCTGAAACTCCGCAGTAAACAATTAAAGAACGATATGTCTCTAAAAAAGTTAAAGCTTCTTCTTTAGAATGTAAACAAGGTTCTGTAACTGTTTCTAATAATGGAATACCACTACGATTATAATCAATTAGTGAATAAGTATCATAGTGATCTAGTGATGCTGTATCTTCTTCTAGGTGAGTATCATGGATGAAAACCCTTTTTATTTCACCATTGACATCAATATCTACATAACCATTAATACCAACAGGTTTTGTCATTTGAGTTATTTGATATCCTTTTGGTAAATCTGGATAATAATAGTTTTTACGGTCAAAAATTATCTCATCAGGAGTTTTACAATTCATAGCCATAGACACTTTTAAAGCTCTCTTAACAGCTTCTTCGTTAGCTACTGGAAGAATTCCAGGAAAACCTAAATCTTGATAAGCTACATTACTATTAGGAGCTTCTGTATAACCATTCATAGCAGGAGAAAAAACTTTTGAATTTGATTCAAGTTCGCAGTGAACTTCAAGTCCGATTGTTACTTTATACATATTATTTTTCCTCCTTTACTGATAATGGTTCAAAACCTATTTTTTCCTCTAATTTTTTAGCAATATTAAATACTAAATCATCTGTCATTATAGGTCCTGTTATATTAATTGCAACTGGCATATTATCTATTAAACCTGAAGGTATTGTAATTGAAGGAAAACCTCCAAAGTTTCCAATTGCTAAATGATTTTCTAAGAGTAAGTATTTATCTGACAAGCGGTCAAGCTCCTCATCAAATTTAGGTGCAATAGAACCAGCATTGGGCATTATACATCCATCATATGTTTTAAATAAATCGTTCATTTTATCAACGATTAATCTTCTTATTCTTTGAGCATTAAAGAATAATTTTTCTTGATTTTCTTTTTGAAGAATAAATGAGCCAATAACAAATCTTCTTCTAATAAGTTCAGAAAAACCCTCTGTTCTAGTGTTTATCATAACCTCGTCTGGAGTTCTTCCTTCTTTTCTATTTCCAAAAGGAATACCAGTTAAGTTAGAGTTATTGCTAGTTGCTTCAGCGCAAGATATTGCCATGTAAGAAGGATATATTCCTCTTAATATGTTTTCATCAATACTTTCTTCTTTAACTTCAATTCCTAATTCTTTTGCATAATCTAGTACTTTTAAGAAATTATCATAATATTCTTTATCATCTTTTAATTTATCTACAATTTCTTTTATATAAAATAGTTTTTTTTCTGATACATCATTATTTAAACTATCAACTAAATTAATATTTGATGAATCAAATGAAGTCATATCTTTTTCATCAATACCTTTAATATTGTCAATTACGTATGCAGCATCTTCTACTGTTTTAGCAAAACAACCAACATGATCTAGGGAAGATGCAAATGCAAATAATCCCCATCTTGATACTAATCCATAAGTTGGTTTATATCCCACTATTCCGCCATATCCGGCTGGTTTACGAATAGAATCTCCAGTATCTGAACCAAGTGCATATGGAACAATACCGCGAGCTACAGCTGATGCAGAACCGGCTGATGAACCTCCTATTTGTCTTGTAGGGTCCCAAGGATTTCTAACTATACCAGTGTGACCTGTTGTACCAGTTCCGCCCATTGCAAGTTCATCTAATACAGTTTTACCTATCATAACCATACCAGCATTTTTTAACTTGCTTACTGCTGTTGCATCAAATACTGGAACATAATCTGAAAGGATGTTAGATGATGCTGTAGTAAGTATATCTTTAGTTGAAAAATTATCTTTAATAGCACATGGTATTCCTGATAAAACGTTATCAGTAACCTCTTCATCTTTAGCATCATCTAAAATAGTAACAAAGCTATTTAATTCTTCTTGATATTCATGAGCTCTTTTTAATGATTCTTCAGTTAGTTCTTTACTAGTTACTTTTCCTTCTTTTAGGGCTTCATGTATTTCTTTTAAACTTTTATCTAAATAACTCATTAAGACTCACCTCCAACTACTTTTGGCACTTTGACTTCATCATAAACTGTTTCATGTGCATTTCTTACCGCATCTTCGGTAGAAAGTGTAGATGTTGCTACATCTTTTCTTAACTTAACATCTTTATTCTTAAAAGGAAAAGTCATCGGTTTTACATTTTCTATTCCTTCAATTTGACCTATTAAGTCCATGTGTTTCAAGATTGTTTCAAACTCTTTTTCAAAAGAATCAAACTCTTCATCTTTCATTTTAAACATTAATTTTAGAGCATAGTCTTGAATGTTTTCTCTTGTAATTTTTTGCATTTTTTTCCTCCTATCTTAACTTAATATGAGTTTCTCTTAATTGTAATTCAGTAACCTCGTTTGGAGTACCAGTAAGTACGTCTTCTCCATTTTGATTTAATGGGAATGCAACTGTTTCTCTTACGTTATCTTCTTCACAGATCATCATAAGTGATCTATCGATTCCAAGTGCCATACCAACGTGTGGTGGGCAACCATATTTAAATGCTGTGTATAAAGCACTAAATTTCTTTTTAATATCTTCTTCAGTATAACCTGCAAGTTCAAAAGCTTTTAAAAGTACTTCAGGTCTATTATTTCTAACCGCACCTGATACTAATTCTACACCATTACAAACAACATCAAATTGATCTGCATAAATAGATAATGGATCTTCGTTTTCTAGTGCTTCCATTCCTCCTCTTGGCATACTAAATGGGTTATGCATAAAATCTAACTTACCAGTTATTTCACTTATTTCATACATAGGCATATCTGTTATAAAACAAAATTCAAATAAATTATGATCCATTAAATCTAATTTACGACCTAACTCAGTTCTAATTAAACCAGCATTTCTTGTTACAACGTCTTTTCTTTTATCTGCAATAAAGAATAATACGCTGCCTACTTTTAAGTTTGCCTTATCAAATAAAGCCTTTCTATCTTCTTCTGTTAAAAATTTATCTATAGGTCCTTTAAGAGTTTTATCTTCCATCACGCTAATATATCCAATACCTGGCATATCGATTGATTTAGCATAGTCAACTACTTCATTAAACCAGCTATTTGGTTTAGAAGCAATGTCATCCACTTTAATAGCACGAACAATAGAACCTCTAAATGGTTTAAATTCTGACTCTGTAAATACTTCACTAATGTCAATTATTTCAAGTGGATTTCTTAAATCAGGTTTATCAGTACCATATTTAAGCATCGCTTCATTATAAGGAATTCTTCTAAAGTGACCTTCTGTTACGTTTCTTTTTCCGAATTCTTTAAAGAATGCAGGAAATACTCTTTCAGCAACTTCCATTATATCTTCTTGGTCTGCAAAAGCCATTTCCATATCTAATTGATAAAATTCACCAACAAGTCTATCAGCTCTTCCGTCTTCATCCCTAAAACAAGGTGCAAGTTGAAAATATCTATCAAACCCTGATGCCATTAGAAGTTGTTTAAATTGTTGTGGTGCTTGTGGAAGGGCATAAAATTTTCCTTTATGTTTTCTTGAAGGAATTATAAAATCTCTAGCTCCTTCTGGTGATGATGAAGTAATAATTGGGGTAGTAACTTCTAAAAAACCCAATTTTTTCATCTGATTTCTTAAAAAGTCAAAAGCTCTTGATCTTAAAACAATGTTTTCATGTACTTTAGGGTTTCTTAAATCCAAGAACCTATATTTTAACCTAACATCCTCTGATACCTTCTTAGATTCATCAACTTCAAAAGGTAATATTTTAGCTGTGTCTGATAGTAGTTCAAGAGATTCAATAACTACTTCTATTTCACCTGTAGTTAGTTTTTTATTTATAGTTTCTTCGTCCCTTTTAACTACTTTTCCTGTAACTTTGATAACAGTTTCTTTGCTTACCCCTTTAAGCATTGAATCATCATGAACCACTATTTGAGTAGTTCCATAGTGATCTCTTAAGTCAACAAACATAACACCACCATGGTCTCTTATTGTTGAAACAAAACCAGATAAAGTAACTTCTTTATCTAAATCTTTTAAAGTTAATTCTCCGCATGTATTTGTTCTGTATTTATTCATTTATATCATTCCTTTCTTAATTTAATAAAAAAACAGTTATCCATCCCAAAGGGACGAATAACTGTAAATATCCGTGGTACCACCCAGTTTACTATTTATAAAAATAGTCACTTTAAGATACTTTAACGTGTTATCTTCCGTCTTAGCCTACTCATTATTTTTCGGTAAGAAGCTCCAAGGTGTTCTTTCATTAAATCCTTCTTGCCAGCATTTCACCACCACCAGCTCTCTTTAAAGAGTAATTTAATTACTTTTCCTTTTCAACGCAATAAACAATTATGTTTAAATTATATCACATTTTTTTTATTTTATAACAAAAATATATAAAAAAAACAACTTTTTTGTTGTTTTATTAACAAATGGCGCTTCAAGTAGGACTCGAACCTACGACCTGCCGGTTAACAGCCGGATGCTCTACCAACTGAGCTATTGAAGCAAATAATGGCGCTTCAAGTAGGACTCGAACCTACGACCTGCCGGTTAACAGCCGGATGCTCTACCGACTGAGCTATTGAAGCACTCATTTGTATTTGATAAACAAAATACAAATCAATTATATAGTTATTATATAACTTTGTCAATAATTTTATTCAAATGTTTACTTATTTTTTTAAATATGTTAAAATAACTTTCACAAAAAAGGGGTGAAAATTGATGGAAACTATTAATTTTAATGATTTAACTTTTTTAGATGATAATTGTGTTACTCCAAGAGGTTCTTTTGGAAAAGTAAGAAAATGTCTCTTTGAAGGAAAAACTTATGCTTATAAAGATTTTTTTAATCCTTTTTTCTTAACAGGAAAAAAGAAAAAAATAGAGGCTCTAAGTAGTTTAGCTAATGACTTTTTATTGACCCCTAAATATTTAGTTAAAAAGAAAAGTGGAAAAATAACTTATTTAACTGATTTTTGTGAAGGAAAAAATATAGATACAATTTCTAACTTAGATTTAAAAAGTAAAATCAACTACCTAAAAACAGCAAAAAAGCATATTCAAGAAATGCATGAATTAGGTATTATACACGCTGATTTAATTGGTACTAATATGATGGTCTTTCAAAATAAGGTATATATAATTGATTTTGATAATAGTTCATACAAAAATTTTAAAATAAAAATAAAAGATACTAATGATTTTTCAAGAAAATTTATAGAAACTTATGGAATTGTTAAAGAAGTAGATACTTTTATTTTCAATCTACTTACGTATTCGATTATAAATGATTCGCACTTTTATTTAGTGAGAAGAGATATAGCAAATGGTAATTTTGGAGTCTTCTGTGACGATAGTGAAGCCCAAAAAATTTGTAAAAGCTTCTTTTTAGATGATAGATTCCCAAATGAAGATTATTTAATAGATACTTTAGATGAATCTAAATTTATTCGTTAGATTCATCTATTTTTATATTATAAACACTTGGCCCCTTTATAGAGTTACCATCTATATCAAATCTTGAACCATGGCATGGACAATCCCAAGTTTTATCTATGGTATTAAAAGTTAAAAAGCATTTTAAGTGAGGGCACACATTTGAAACAATATGTTCTTTACCTATATCGTCATAATAAATACCTACTCTTTTTTTGTTTTTATAAGTAACAAAAACTTTATTTTTATACCAAGAAGGATTTTTCTTTATTAAATTAAATGAAAAAGACTTTAAGCTCGCACATAAAGTATTAACAAAAATACTTTTTATTTTTTTTAACTTGAGCTTTCTAGTTGGTTTAAAGATTTCTTCGTACTTATTTTTTTTATTATTTATCATATCAGAAATTATTTTTCCTGCCAACGTTCCATTTGTCATGCCCCAAGTATTATAACCAGTAGCTATAAAAATATCAGGGAATAAAGAAGTAATTTTTCCTATTAAAGGTAAATAATCATGGGTTAAAACATCCATATTAGACCATGCATAATTAGGATTTTTGCTAGTCAACTTCTTAATATTATTAATACAATCTTGATAATTTTTTGCATAATTAATTTTGTCCCCTACTCTAGATGAATTAGATAAAAGAATAAAAAAATTATCAGCAGTATACCTAAAAGATAACGTTGGGTAATTACTAGTTATACCATTTATATTTTTTTTGTCTTTAATTTTTGCTGCAGTAATATAAGACTTTTCTACATAAGATTTTAAAGGAAATAAACCAGGGATTGTAAAAAAAGGATAGTTACAAGCAAGTACTATTTTTTTTGTTTTGACATAGTAATCATTTACTTTAACAATATATTTATCATTTTCAAATTTAATTTTATAGGCTTTGCTATTTTCTAAAGTTGTTATGTTTTTACTTTTTTTGATTTTATCTAAAAGTCCATACAGATACTTTACTGGATTAAAAACATATGTGTCTTTTACCGATAACATATTAAGTTTTTTTATTTTATTAAAACTTTTTTCTTCAGAATAAACTTTTGCTCCAAAATTTTTTAAAATTTCTTTTTCCAATTCAATTTTTTCTACCTCTTTAGGGTCGTTTGTAAAAGTAATTGACGTACTTTTTTCAAAATCACAGCTTATATTATTTTCCTTTATATTTTTCTTGATAATTTTAATCGCTTCTTTTTGAGATTCATAATATAATTTTGCGGTTTGAAAATCATATATATTTATTATTCTTTGATAGTTTAACTCTTGCAAATAAGTTATTTTACCTGTTGTTTTTGCAGTTGTATTATTAAATAATGAATTACCATCTATTAGCAAAACCTTATGCTTAGAATTTACTAAATTATAGGCTGTAGTAATTCCTGTTATACCAGCCCCTATTATTAGTATATCAGTTTCTAAATTTTCTTCTATTTTTTCAAAATTACTTTTTCTTATGTAATTTTGCCATAAACTTTTTTTCATCTAGTATCACCAATATTATTATTGGTGATAAGGTTAACTTATATACAAAAAAAAGCACCTATTAAATAGATGTTTTATTTTAACTACTAGTTTATTAGATAGAAAAAAATGAATCAAGTTAATTATTTTCTATTATTTTTTTTGCATATGAACAATCGGAGACTAAGGTTTTCTTATTCTTTTCCGCATTTTTCATAACACTTTCTACCATTTTTAGCGCTATCTTTTGTCCTTTATAATCTTCTTTAACCTCAGTATGAACTATATTCCAATTTTCTTTATTTTCAACAAAAACACATTCTCCTATTTTTTTACTATCATCATAAGCAACAGATTTATTATTTTCTTTATCAAATACTATACTAATCACAGTATCACCTCAGTTCAAATCAAATTTAATAGCTAATTTTTCACATACATAAATAAAAAAAGCCCAAGTTGGACTCTTGATTTTTCTTGGTTGCGGGAGTAGGATTTGAACCTACGACCTTCGGGTTATGAGCCCGACGAGCTACCGAACTGCTCCATCCCGCGATGTAAATTTAAATGGCGGAGGAAGAGGGATTCGAACCCCCGCGCCGGTTACCCGACCTCCCGGTTTTCAAGACCGGTCCCTTCAGCCAGACTTGGGTATTCCTCCTTATACATAATTATTA
Organism: uncultured bacterium; assembly: GCA_949285875.1. GTDB lineage: Bacteria > Bacillota_I > Bacilli_A > RF39 > UBA660 > Aphodocola. The sequence continues at coordinate 55,807 of CASDZZ010000002.1, forward strand.
TATGTAACTTTTCAAAACATATAACAACTAAATAACAATAGAATTATATCACAGGTATTTTTTATTTGTCAACCTATAAATTAAAAAACAAGCACCACATCGTGCTTGTTAATGAATTTATATTCCGCCAGTCACTCAGTTAATTAAAAATTTCTTTAATTACCTTTAAACCAGCTCCATAATATTCACTCTCCATTCAAAATATTTTTATCTATATTAACAATTGACAAATTGATTCATAAATTTTGTTATTTCCCTAGCTGTTAAAACTTTACCCTCACTAACTAAATTATCGTTAATTACTAAACCGGGAATGTTTTTGACAGCTTTATTTTTTTCTTCTAGTTCTATTTCTACAGAACCCTCATAAGATTCTATAGCCCTTTCTACCATTTTTCTTAATTTTATTCCATTACTACAATTAAATCCTATAATTTTTATCTTCGTATAATACTCACCTCACTTTCTATCTTAAGTATAAAATTAAAATATTAAATTATTGTGTATTTTTTATTAAAGTTTATTAAAAATATAAAGAGTTAGAAAATTATAAATTTTAGTTGTTTTATATTAGAAGAAATTCACCTCACTTTCTACTTCAAGTATACCTTTAATATATAAAAAAATTATGTGATTTATATTAAGTATTATTAAGAAATGTGTAATTTTTTTATCAAAAAAACCAACCTTTTGGTCAGTCTTTTTTTAACATCATCTCAAAAACCAATTAAACTAAATATTATTTATAAATTTACTAGCATAATTCTTTTATTTCTTCTACATAAGCATATTTTTTATCTTTAAATTTTTTTAAATTCTCATATTTATCTTTTGCAAAATCCGATACGCAAGTTATTCTTTTATCACCTTCAGTTGTACTAACTAAAGGTATCGCATTTCTTTTCTTAGTTTCAAAAGAAATATAAAATCCTTGGGGCTCTTTATCTTGACCTACCAGTTTACTAGCCTCTTTAAATTTCTCCCAAGATAAAAAATTAGATTCAAAAACATGGCAAATATCTTTTTCTTCTTTCGTGTATAAATTTTCCAATAAAATAAGTTTTCTTTCAAAAGCCAATTTTACCATTTCAGAAATATATTTCATAACAAATTTATCTTTATTGCCTTGCAATTCCATAGCATAATTATAAACCATACCAACAAATTTTTACGCTATCTTTATGTTTTTAAAACCTATTTCAGGATTATCTTCTTCATTCTTCAAAATAACCATATCATCATAAACTTCTTTAATCTGATCTAATGAATGAGTATGAAGCCAAATATAACTAGTATGTAATATACCATCTAATCTATCAGTGCAAAGCTTTAGTGATTTATTCTCCAAAATATGATAATTAGAACAATCCATAAAATCATTTAAAGTTAGTCTATCTTCTTTTAGATAATTTAATAATTCTCCATCTTTTTCTATCATATTAATGATACTTTTTTCTGAGGATTCTTGATTAGTATAATCACCAAATACATAGTCTATGCAATGTGCAAAACAAGGAGTACCAACATCATGTAACAAAGCTGCAATAGTTTCTTTTTTGTCATGAGTAAAATGCCAAGTCATATGTGCTACTACTAAGCTGTGATCAAACCTAGTATATAAAAATAGCGGACTATAAAGCTTTGTATAATCAACACCACAAAACTGTGCTATACATTTTAATCTATTTAAAGTCTTAGTATTTAAATATTTGTCTATAAAATAAGGATAATCTTTATCTATAAATAAATTAATATATTGATCCATTTTATCATCACCTTTATTAATTATAGCAATTTTGCTATATTAAAAAATAGGCATTGTAAAATTTAGTACAAAAAAAGACTTTAAGATAAGCCTTTTTATTTTAAAGTGGTGCCCGAGGCCGGACTTGAACCGGCACGAGGGTTAAATCTCGCAGGATTTTAAGTCCTGTGCGTCTACCTGTTCCGCCACTCGGGCAATGGTGTCCTGTATGCGACTCGAACGCATGACCCTTTGATTAAAAGTCAAATGCTCTACCTACTGAGCTAACAGGACATATAATATAAAATTTGGTTGCCTCGGCAAGATTCGAACTTGCGCATGTCAGAGTCAAAGTCTGATGCCTTACCACTTGGCGACGAGGCAATCTAAGTGGTGGGGAGAGGTGGATTCGAACCACCGAACCCTAAGGAACAGATTTACAGTCTGCCGCGTTTAGCCACTTCGCTATCTCCCCAAGTGGTGCCGAAAGCAGGACTTGAACCCGCAACCTACTGATTACAAGTCAGTTGCTCTACCAATTGAGCTATTTCGGCAAATGGTGGACGCTATAGGACTCGAACCTATGACCCCCTGCTTGTAAGGCAGGTGCTCTAACCAACTGAGCTAAGCATCCAAAACATACTAAGGAACGTATATAAATATAACAATATTTTTAAATATTGTCAAGTACGTTTTTAAGATTTTTTGTTAATCTCGTTCATTTTTTTCTCAACCCATCCTGGTAATGCATTTTTAAGTAAATAAAAACCAAAAACTGTTTCTTTTATTTTCTTTTTTCTAGGAGAATTAAAACCCTCATTTACATTTTTCGCGGATAATTTTAGTTGATTATTAGCTTTTGAAATATCAAGTATTTTAACATTTATTTCTTCACCTAAAGTAAAATAATCTGTAATATCTTCAACAAATTTTTCACTTATCTCAGAAATATGAATCAAACCACTATATTCTTCATCTAAAGATGCAAAAGCACCATATTTTTCAATAGAAGTTATTTTGGCCCTAACAATGTCACCTTCCTTATATTTTTTCATAGATATAATACACCTCGAAGTTAATTATAACACATTCTTATTTTTTTGGAAACTTTACTTAATTCTTAAAGTTTTGTATAATTAAAACGGTGATTACAGATGAAAGATATAGATAAAAGGATTATTGAAATTATAGAAAGAATTAAACCTTATTTAAACCAAGATGGTGGAGATGTTGAATTTGTAAAATTTGAAGAAGGAATTGTTTATGTTAAATTAAAAGGAGCATGCGCTGGGTGTATGTTTGCAGATTTAACCATTCAAAATACAATTGAAGAACTTCTTATATCAGAGATTCCAGAAGTTATAAAAGTAGAAAAGATTTAAATAAATTTTTATTAAAATCTTTTTTTTATTAACCAATCTAATTGTGGAATATACCTTCCGTAAATTTTAGATAAAAACAGATGAACATTGCACAAAAATTCCTCATATTTTTCAGCCTTTATTATTATTTTTTCTATTATGTTTTCATCTAAATTTTTGTTTATTATATCGTCATATAAATCAAAAAAGCAAGAAGGATACAAAAGTCTTCCATAAAATAACAAAGCTTCTTTATAACTTATATAATTATTAGCAAAAAATTCTTCTACTAAGTTAAAGGAATCTTCTCCTGAAAAAAAAACCGATTTTATGTATTCACTTGTATCTCTTATTCTAAAATCACAAACGAAATTAAGTGGGTGGTACAAATCGTATAAACTATCTTCTTTTTTTATTCTTTTATGACAAATACATTTAATTGCAATTTCATCTAGTTTAAAAACATTTCTAACATATGAAATAGCATTTTCAGCAAGTCCTATATAATAATTTATAAAATTACATAAATTAGGATATTTTTTTCCAATCTCTCCTACTTGTGATTCAAAAAAATCATTTTTTATTTCCCAAAGTTTCACCCAATTAAAACGTTCTAAAGTTTTGTTGCAATTAAAATCTATGGTACCATTATTAATATAACAAATATCAGATAATTTTATGCAAGCTTTTGGATTAATAAAAACTTCTAATAATATGTAAGGGACTTCCTTAACATATGTAATAATATTTTTTTCATTATTAAGTATTATTTCATGAACTAAAATATTTTTGCTTATCATCTTTCTATTTATTTCATAGAGACTATAAATATCATTTAATGGTCTATAAACAGGTTCAAAAACATACTTATTATCTAAGTAATTAAAAGTATATTTATTATCTTTATAACTTATTTCTTCTGGATGAAGATTGTAATAATAACTAAGTATGTTTTTCATAAATAACCTCCTATTAAATAAGTATGTTATTAAAGTAAAAAAAAGAAGCATTATTTTGCTTCTTCCACGGCTCTTGTTTCCCTTATAACAGTAACTTTTATGGTTCCAGGATACTGCATTTCTTTTTCTATTTTATCTTTGATATCCCTAGCGGTCTTATAGCTTCCTATATCATCTACTTTTTCAGGTTCTACAATTACCCTTAATTCTCTTCCAGCTTGCATAGCATAAGCCTTTTCAACGCCGTCAAAATTCTTTGCAATACTTTCTAATTGTTCTAACCTTTTTACATAATTTTCTAAAGAATCATTTCTTGCGCCAGGTCTTGCTGCTGATAAAGCATCTGCCACTGCAACTAATACTGCTATAACAGAACTAGGTTCTTTATCTCCATGGTGTGATTCTATAGAATTTATAACGATATCATCTTCACCATACTTTTTAGCTAAATCCGAACCTATTTCAACATGGCTTCCTTCAACTTCAAAATCAATAGCCTTTCCTATATCATGAAGAAGTCCGGCTCTTTTAGCTAAAGCAACATTTTCACCAAGTTCAGCTGCCATAATACCACACAAATGAGCTACTTCCTTAGAATGCTGCAACGCATTTTGACCATAACTAGTTCTAAAATTTAACTTACCTAAAATAGTAACCAATTCAGGATCAAGCTTAGTTATACCTAACTCGAACATAGCTTCTTCACCATATTCTCTGATCTTAACGTTTAAATCTTTACAAGTTTTATCATATAATTCTTCTATTCTAGAAGGATGTATCCTTCCATCTTTAATTAAAGTTTCTATAGTTTGTCTAGCTATTTCTCTTCTTAAAGGATCAAAACTAGATAAAACTATGGCTTCTGGAGTATCATCTATTATTAAATCAACACCAGTTACAGCTTCTATTGTTCTTATATTTCTTCCTTCTCTTCCAATTATTCTTCCCTTCATTTCATCATTAGGTAAAGTAACAACAGAAACCGTTTGTTCATTTGTTACATCAGATGCATATTTCTGCATTGCCATAACAAGCATATTTTTTGCTTTCTTATCAACTTCTATTTTAGCTTCAGCTTCTTTTTCTTTAATGTACGCTGAAATTTCTGCACTCATAGAGTTTTCTACTTCCCTCATGATTGCATCTTTAGCTTGTTTTTTAGAAAAACCTGATATTTTTTCTAACTTTTCTATTTGTTCTTTAATAACATTTTCTGCTTTTTCTTCTAATTTTTGAATTTCTTTTTGTCTTTGAATAATCCCATTTTCTTTTTCATCAAGCATTTGCTCCCTATTTTGAAGTAATGCATCTCTTCTGTCAATACTTCCCTCTCTTTGTAGTAAACGCTCTTCATTTTCTTTTATTTCTTTTTTCTTTTCTTTTATTTCTTTATCTGTTTCAACTTTTAATTTATAACTTTCTTCTTTGGCTTCAAGCATAGCATCACGTTTAGCTTTTTCAGCCTCTTTCTTTGCTTTTTCTATTATATTTAAAGCTGTATTTTCTTCGCTTTTTTTCTTAAAAATCATCGCAACAGATGCTATTATTGCCCCAACAAATAATCCAATTATTAGAAGTAAAACAGGAACTATAACACTTCCCATTTTAATTCCTCCTTATTTTTGTATAACAAATATACACCTCTATTGTAAAATTTATCTAATTTAAAGTCAAGTTAAAGCAAAATAAAAAAAGAATAGTTAACATTTATTTAACCACTCATTTTATTTATGATTTGTATAATAATTTTTAAAAGATTTTTTCAAGTAATTTAGAAAACCAATTTTTTTCTTTAAAATTACCATTATCTTCCTTTATGCTAATAAATAATTTTTCTTCATGAATAGTTTTATTACCTAACTTTATTATTGCCTTACCTACTTCTTCATTATTTTTATAATCATCTTTTTCTTTAATTTCATAATCTATATTAATTAAATCTTCTTCATCTTTAGTTACAGGATAAAAATAATCATCTAAAGCATAGATATTTTTATTTGGTAAATTCATTTTATCCTTATCAAATACTTTTACCATTTCGTAATTATTAAATCCATATTCATATAAATCTTTATGATTGCTAAAATCATTACCATCATTTAAAGTTACAACAATAAGATTCATTTTATCTTTTGTAGCTGAAGTAACTAATGTTCTATTAGCTTTTTCAGTATATCCAGTCTTTCCTGCTGTTGTATATTCATACGTGTATAATAGTTTATTTTTATTTGACCAAACATATGTTTTTTCTCCTGTTTTTACGGTATGTTTCTTACAACCAGATATTTTTTTAAAGACAGATAAACTATTTGCATATCTCATTAAAAGAGCCATATCATACGCGGTTGAATAGTTTTCATTTTTTTCATCTAAACCATGTGGATTTGAAAAAACTGTATTTTCCATTCCTATTTTCTTAGCTTTTTCGTTCATTTTATTAACAAATTTTTCTTCTCCACCTAAATACTCTGCTATCATTAATGCAGCATCATTTCCGCTTTGCATCAAAAGACCATATACCATATCTTCAAGCTTCATTTTTTCTCCTATACTTAAATAAATTGCAGATCCGTAAGCCTCTAATACTTTATCAGTTACAGTTACAACTTTATTCATCTTTCCAGATTCAATTGCTATTACAGCGGTCATGATTTTGGTTGTTGACGCAATAAGCATTTTTTTATTTGCATTTTTAGATACTAAAATTCTTTTAGTATCTTCTTCCATTAAAATAGCTGATTCCCCCAGATTATAAGCTTCTATTTTTAAAGGAATAATAAGCATTAAAATAAATATTAAAAATATTTTTTTCATTTATACCACCTATATAAATGTATGAAAAAAAGACTTTAAATATTAAAAGTCCTTTACTTTGATAGCATTTCGCAAACCAAATTACTTAATTCCGTAGGGTTTTCTACTGGTAATCCTTCTATAATTCTAGCTTCATTATACAAAATTTTTGTGTATTTTTTCAAAGTTTCTTTATCATTTTCAAATAAATCTTTTAACTTCTTAGCTATTTCATGATTCTCATTTATTTCTAATACTAATTTAGCATTAACATGTTCATCAGTTGGCATTGCATTAATTACTTTTTGCATTTCAACTGTTACTTCTCCCTCACTAGTTAAACATAAAGGATGTTTTTTTAACTTATTAGTAAATTTTATATTTGATACTTCCTCTCCTAATTCTTTTTTCATAAGATCAAACATTTCTTTACTTTCTTCATTCTTTTTATTAAGTTCTTTCTTTTCATCTTCACTTGATAAATCAAAATCATTAGTAGCTATATTTACAAACTTTTTATCATTATATTTATCTAACATTTTAAGCACAAATTCATCTACATAATCCGTTAGGTACAAAATTTCTTTATTTTTATCCTTTAAACTTTCTACTTGTGGCATCATATCTATTTTACTTATAGTTTCTCCGCAAGCATAATAAATTGTATCCTCCTTTTCATCCATTCTTGATACATATTCTTTTAAAGTTACGTTCTTTTTTTCTTTAGATGAATAGAAAATTACTAAGTCTTTTAAATCATCTTTTTTAGCACCGAAATTATCATATACTCCATATTTTATATTAACGCCAAATGTTTTAAAAAAGACTTCATACTTATCTCTTTCTTTTTCAAGCATTTCTGCTAACTCTTTTAATATTTTCTTTTCAATATTTTTTGCGATAATTTTTAGTTGCCTATTTTGCTGAAGCATTTCTCTTGAGATATTAAGAGATAAATCAGGAGAATCAACTACACCTTTTACAAAATTTAAATAATCTGGAAGTAAGTCAGAACACTTTTCCATAATTAAAACGCCATTAGAATATAATTGTAATCCTTTTTCATAATCTTTATTGTAAAAATCATAAGGAGGATTAGCTGGAATAAACATAAGGGCATCATAACTAATTAAACCTTCCGCCTTAGTATGTATTACCTTTAAAGGTTTTGCATAATCAAAGAATTTTTCTTGATAGAAATTATAGTAGTCCTCTTCTTTTATTTTTTTCTTATCCTTTTTCCATAAAGGAATCATATTATTTATTGCATCAGTTTCACTTACCTTTTTTGTTTTCTCATCTAAAACATCCATTTTTATTGGATAAGTTACATAGTCAGAATATTTTTTTATAAGAGATTTTATTTTAAATTCTTCCAAATACTCATCATAATTTTCATCTTTTTCATTTTCTTTTATATATAAAGTGATTGTTGTACCAATATCATCCTTATCTATTTTAGAAATTTCATAACCATCAGCTCCCGAAGACTCCCATTTATAAGCTTCTTCTTCACCAGCTTTTTTACTTTCTACAACTACTTTATTACTAACCATAAAAGCAGAATAAAAACCAACTCCAAATTGACCTATAATATTAACTTTGTCCTTCTTTTCCAAAGCTTCTTTAAAATCTAAAGAACCACTTTTTGCAATCGTACCTAAATTTGTAGATAATTCTTCCTTATCCATACCAATACCATTATCTTTTATAGTAAGAGTTCTTCTTTCTTTATCTATACTTATCTTTATTTGCAATTTTTTTCTATCTACTTTTAATGACTTATCTGTTAAGGACTTATAAGATAATTTATCAAGTGCATCATTAGCATTTGAAATTAACTCCCTTAAAAAAATTTCTTTATTAGTATAAATTGAATTAATCATCAAATCAAGCAGTTTTTTTGACTCTGCCTTAAATTGTTTTTTTGCCATAATTATCATCTCCCATTTTGTATAACTTAATTATATTATTAATTATTAGCACTGTCAAACTTTAAGTGCTAATAAAATAAAAAAAGTTAAGCACATAACGTTCTTAACCTTAATATAGTCCATGTAATTTAGCAATGTCATCATTAGTTAACTGATTAACTTTCCACATGCCATTTTCTTTAGTCAAAAATAAATCTATTGTATGAGTAGTAGTTTCTGTTACCTCTTTCATTTTATCTATTTTAAATGCCATGTACTTGCTATCTGAAAAGTTACCATTTTCATCATTAAATTTTTCAGGATTGTTTTTTAGTTCTTCTTCAGCTTTAATTATAGCACTACGATAATTTAAAACCGTAAGTTCAATAGTAGCCGTAGCTTCATTTTCTTCTTCTTTAATATCTTTTATAACATATGCTAATTGTTCATACTGTTTATACATTAAATTTTCATATTCTTCTTTTTGAGTATCATCTAACTTTTGACCTTCAATAGTGTCTTTAAGTTGTGTTATAATATCATCATCTTTAGAACGATATTTTTCAAAAAAAGAATCTACTGCATCCTCAGGCTTATAATCATTAAGGGTGCAACTACATCCTGTAAATATTAAAATTGCAAACAGAATAACTAATATTTTTTTCATTTTAATTCCTCCTCAATAATAAGTTGGAATTTTTTTTATTTTTTATACTATTTTTTTAATACTTTAACAAGATTTGTTAATTTCTTTATAATTTCATGATTAGCATCATTAATTTTCTCTTTTAATTTCTCATATGCCTTTTTTATATCTTTAGAATCTTCGTTAAAACATTCAAAATATACATATCTAAATTCATCTTCTTTATTTCTTTTTAATAAATCCTCAATATAATTATTAAGCATTAATATAGTTTTATATTCCCTTCTGGTATATTTATTATTATCTTTACTGCTTGAAATAATTTCATAATTAATATCATTTTTTACTTCCAAATTAGTATTACAAACTATATCATCAGACTCATCAAATAATAATTTGCTTTTTCCTATTATTTTTCCCTCTTTATTAAATTCTATAGCTAGAGCAAATTCTTTGTTAAATAAAATACAAGAAAATTCTATTAATTTTATTAACTTGTTACTATATACTTCAGTTTTAGAATAAATCCTGTTTAAAAATTCTTTTGAAACTTTGACTTCTCCATATAAAAAATCTTTTATTACTTTATCATCAACTCTAATAGCAGGAATTTTTTTTATATGCTCTATATCATCATTTCTGTCCCATTCATAAAATTCATAAGCTTTTTTCTTAAAGTTAACTAATATATCATACACATTTTTCATTTTTATCTCCTTTGAAAAAATTTGATAAGTTTACAAATAAAAAACCTATTATTAAGTAAATAAATTCTGGCAGTTTTACTATATAACAGATATATTCTTTAAAATTATACCCCAAACCAAGTAAATTTATGTATAACATTATTGTCGAAAAACCTATTAGCATAAGACCATAACCAACTAAAAAGAAAAATAACTTTATAGTCATAAATACCACCTAATAAATAATATTTATTACGATAAAAAAATAGTATATAATGTATGGCAAATTAGGAGGAAAAAATATGAATCTAATTAGTATTCTTAAGTACATTTTTTTAGGTATAGTACAAGGATTTACTGAGCCAATACCCATTTCATCAAGCGGGCATTTACTAATATTTAAACATTTATTTAAATTAAATATATTAAATGATATAAACTTTGAAATAATGGTTAATTTTGGTTCTTTTATCGCAATCTTATTTTTGTACAGAAAAGAAATTATTAAAATTCTTTTAGATTTTTTCTTTTATTTAAAAGACAAAGAGGAAATTTATCAAGTAAATTATAAGTATGCATGGTTAATCGTTATAGGAACAATTCCAGCTGGAATATTAGGTTTACTATTAAAAAGTAAAATTGAACTTATTTCTAGCAATGTTAAAATAATAGGTATAGCTCTTTTAATAACTTCTTGTGCTTTATTTATTATAAGAGATTTTAAAGGAAAAAAAGATAAGACAGAAATAACAATGTTAGATGCTCTAGTTATAGGTTTATTCCAAGCTATAGCACTTTTTCCAGGAATTTCAAGAAGTGGTTCCACTATAGTTGGGGCACTATTATGTGATTTCAAAAGACAAACAGCCATTAATTACTCCTTTATGCTTTATTTACCTATAAGTGTTGCAACGATGCTTTTAGGAGTTAAAGATCTTTTATATACTGTTAATATAAATCAATTAATCCTTCCATATATACTTGGTATGTTAGCTAGTGCATTTGTTACTTATTTTAGTGCAAAATGGTTTATAAACATTATGAAAAAAGGAAAACTAGTATATTTTTCAATATATTGTTTGATTGTTGGCATTCTAGTTATATTGTTCTTATAAAAAAGCACTTTAAATTTTTAAAGTGTTTTTTTAAAATAGATGAATGAAAGAAAACAAAATTACTATTTTTCTCTGAATAATACCATCAAAATTTGAATCTAAAAATCATTATTTTCTTTTTTTCTGAATTGCTTTTCTAAAATTTGTTAAGTTTTCTAAAGCTCTATCAGGATAACACATAAAAACAGCAAAATTATCCATTTTATTCGATTTTCTAAAATTATTTAATGCTTGATCTCTTAAACCAAAAACTCTTGTCTTCGAAATATGATAATTTTCAATGATTTCTTTAACAGACATTTTTTCACACCCAATGCCAAAATATACCTTTAAAATTTCTTTTTGCCTTTGAGTTAAATTAGTATCATCAATCAAATTATTTATTAAAGACTTTAACATTTTATCTTCAATATCTTCTTCAAGATTATAATCATTAGTAAGTTTAGATTCAAAACCATTGCCTTCTTCAGTTTCAATTACTTCATCATAACTTATAACGCTTGTTTTATATAATGAAAGTTTATTTATTGTTTTAATGTCCAAATTTGATACTAAAGACAATTCTTCAATAGTAGGTTCCCTTTTAAGATTTTCTAATAACTCACGTTTTGCCTTAGCTAACCTTCTATAGCTATCCTGCAAATAAACCGGAATACGAACAAATTCAGATTGATTATCTATAGCTCTAATTATAGTGTTTCTTATATTACTATAAGCATAAGTTTGAAACTTATTTTCTCTACTTGCATCAAAATTATCAATAGCTTTTAACAAACCAATACTACCTTCTTGAATAAGATCTTCTATTTCCATAACTCTATTAGAGTAGTCTTTAGCTATCCTCCTAATTAAATCTAAATATCTTAAAATCAATTCATCTTTAGCTTTAATATTACCATTTTTATATTCTTCTATTAATCTTCTATCTATTTGATCATTTGTTAAACTAAGTTTATTTACTTCAAAAGACATATTAATCTCCCCCACTTTTTAATTTGCTTACTATTATAACAAAAATATCTTTATTGTAAATACTATAATAAAAACTTCCCAAAATTGATGTGAACCCCATTTAGGAGACATCAAATAAAAAACTAGATAAAAAATCAAGGGCGAACGATAGTCTCGTTCATCTAGACCCTTGATTTTTATTATTTAATTATAATATTTATTCAAATAAAGCTTGTCTTTATTTGTTATCAATTAATAAATTAATCATGTATAGA
>CASDZZ010000003.1 GCA_949285875.1 uncultured bacterium
GCATAATACATCACCATTGTTCTTATATATATTATACCAAAACAAAAAGACTACTGATATAATTTACAGTAATCTTTGTATACTTTTTCAGCAGTCTCAAATTAGTGCTACTTTTTTTTAATATGTTATTTAAAACTTTTAGTTTAAGCTTATACATGATATAATACTTTTTAGGTGAATTGTATGAAAAGAGAAAATATTAGAAATTTTAGTATTATTGCTCATATTGACCATGGAAAATCTACGCTTGCAGATAGAATCCTAGAACAAACAGGTGCGGTTACTAAAAGAGAGTTAAAAGAGCAGCTGCTTGATTCTATGGATCTGGAAAGAGAACGAGGAATTACCATTAAACTTAATGCGGTTGAACTTAATTATAAATATAATGGTGAAGATTATTTGTTTCATTTAATAGATACCCCAGGACACGTAGATTTTTCTTATGAAGTATCAAGGTCACTAGCTGCTTGTGAAGGTGCTATATTAGTTGTTGATGCTGCTCAAGGTATAGAAGCACAAACACTAGCTAATCTTTATCTTGCTTTAGAAAATAATTTAACTATTATTCCAATAATAAATAAAATAGATCTACCTAATGCTGATGTTGATAAAGTGAAAAAGGAAATAATAGATACTTTTGGATTTAAGGAAGAAGATATTATTCTAACTAGTGCTAAAACAGGTGTAGGAATAAATGACTTATTAGAAGCTATAGTGAAAAGAATTCCAGCTCCTAAAGGAGATGAGAATAAAAATTTAAGAGCTTTAATATTTGATAGTGTCTATGAGTCTTATAGAGGGGCTATCATATTAACTAGAATAGTTGATGGAAAAGTTAAGATTGGTGACAAAATAAAGATGTTATCCACTGGTGCTACTTACGAAGTTGTAGAGCTAGGTAAACATAATCCTAAAGAATTCAAAAAAAATGAATTAGTTGCAGGTGAAGTTGGTTATTTATGTGCTTCTATAAAAAGTGTAAGTGATATTAAAGTTGGTGATACAATTTGCTTATCTGGTAAGGAAGTTTTACCTCTTTCTGGATATAAGCCAATGAAACCAATGGTTTTTTGCGGACTTTATCCAACTGTTTCTAATAGATATGGAGATTTAAGGGATGCTCTTGAAAAATTAAAACTAAATGATGCTTCACTTTCTTTTGAGCCTGAAACTTCTACGGCATTAGGATTTGGGTATCGTTGTGGTTTTTTAGGAATGCTTCATATGGATGTTATAGAAGAGCGTATTGAAAGAGAATTTGGTATAGATATTATTGCAACATCTCCTTCGGTTGTTTATGAACTTACTTTAACAAATGAAGAAGAAATAGAAGTTGATAATCCTAATAAAATGCCAGACAAAGCAAATATAAAAGAAATAAGAGAGCCTTATATCAGGACAAATATTTTTGTTCCTAGCGAGTACATAGGTAGTGTTATGGAACTTTGCCAAAATAAAAGAGGAAATTACATAAACATGGATTATATTAACCCAACTAGGGTAAACATTCATTATGAAATTCCTTTATCTGAAATAGTGTATGATTTCTTTGATAAGTTAAAATCTTATACTAAAGGGTATGCTTCTTTTGATTACGAAATAATTGGATATAAACCAAGTAATTTGGTTAAAATGGATATTTTAATTAACGGAGAAGAAGTTGATGCATTATCTACAATAACTCATAAGGATTTTGCTTATAATAGGGGAAAAGCAGTAGTAGAAAATTTAAAAAAATTAATTCCTAGACAACTTTTTGAAGTTCCGATTCAAGCTGTAATTGGTGGTAAAGTTATTGCAAGGACGGATATTAAATCAATGCGTAAGAATGTACTTGCTAAATGTTATGGTGGAGACATATCAAGAAAAAGAAAACTTTTAGAAAAACAAAAGGAAGGTAAAAAAAGAATGAAGCGAGTAGGGAATGTTGAAATTCCTCAAGAAGCTTTCTTATCTGTTTTAAGTATGGATAATGATTCTTAATTAAAGACATATATGAAAAAAGAAAGTAGTATTAAATCAGTTTATATACATATACCTTTTTGTAAAAAGTTATGTTCTTACTGCGATTTCTGTAAAAATTATTATGATCCTAAAATTGTTAAAAAATATTTGAGAAAACTAAAAGAAGAAGTTTCTTTAAAATATAAGGGAGAAGCATTAAATACTATATACATAGGCGGAGGAACGCCTAGTTCTTTAAGTGAAGATGAGCTTTGTTTGCTTTTTGAAATTACTAATAGTTTTTCTTTAAATAAAACTTATGAATTTACCTTCGAATGTAATTATGAAGATTTAAATGAGAATATGTTAAAAAAGTTAATTAAAAACAAAGTTAATAGGTTAAGTATAGGAATGCAAACTTTTAATAGTAAGTTTTCAAAGGTGTTAAACCGAAAGGTTGATAAACAAGAAATGTCAGAAAAGATAAATTTAGCTAAGAAGTATTTTTCTAATATAAATATAGATTTAATGTATGCTTTACCTAACGAAAGTATTTTTGAATTAGAAAAAGATTTGGAAGATCTCATTAAAATAAAAGTAACTCATATTAGTATTTATGCGTTGATAATTGAAGAAAATACTGTACTTTCTATAAAAAAAGTAAGAGAAGTGGACGATGAAGTTCAGGAAAAAATGTATTTTACAATACTAAAACTTTTAAAACAAAATGGGTATAATCATTATGAGATAAGTAATTTTTCTAAGCCTGGATTTGAATCTAAACATAATCTTAATTATTGGAATAATGAAGAATACTATGGATTTGGGGCTGGCGCTTCTGGTTTTGTAAATAATGTAAGGTATGATAATACAAGAAGTATTAAAAAATATATTGATGGTAATTATTTAAAATATAGTGAAACGCTTGATTTAAAAAAGAAGATTAGTGATGAAATCATGCTTAATTTAAGAAAAACAGAAGGTATTAACAAAGCAAATTTCTTTTTAAAGTATAATAAAAAACTAAATGATTTATTTGATATAGAAATGTTGAAAAAACAAGGATTTTTATTAGAAGATGAAAAGAAAATATGGATAGCAGAAAAATACTTATTTGTGTCTAATGAAATTATATTAAGATTTTTAGAAAACTCTATATTGAATAATTAAAAAAATTAATGTATAATTATTTTAGAATATGGAGGTTTATTTATGGAAACAGAAAATAAAGAAGAAATTATTGAAGAAATAAAAGATACAGAAGAAACTATAACTCCAGATACTAAAATAGACGAGGTTGCGACAAATTCTTTAGAAAGCACTCCTAATAAGGAAAATGAAAATTCTTTAGAAAATGCGCCTGTTAAGGAAGAATCAGTTGTTTCTGAAAAGCAGCAAAGCCCTAATCAACCAGAGCAGAATGTTGGTGCAGAAACAAATGAAAAAAATGAAGATGTTATAGCTAAAAAAGAAAAGAATAAGAAAAAACTACCTTTAATTATTTTTCTTGTGATATTGCTAATAATTGATATTGCAGCCTTAGTTATTTATTTAATCGGTATAGATAAAGTTTTAGGCTTTATTAAATAAATCAATATGAAAGTATTGATTTTTTTATTGCACTAAATTAATTAAAATGATATTATTTAATTAGAAAGGATAGGTAGTGATGAAGGATAAGTTAAAACAAAGGAAAATATTAATAATAGTACTAGCTGTAATACTTACGTTATCAGTGGGATATGCAATATTTAGTGAATCATTAAACATAAGTGGTTCAGCATCAACTGGAAGCACTAACTTTAATATCGTGTTTGATAGGGTTGGTAATATAAGAGAAGTAGAAGCAAGTAATACAACAGCAGAGATAAAAGAAAGTGGTAAAAAATTAGAGATAAATGTACCCGGCCTTTCTATGCCAACAGCATATGCAATAATACCAGTTACAATAAAAAATAACGGAGATATAACAGCAAAGGTAAAAGAAATTAGAACAGAAGGACTTGATACTACTGATATAAAAGTAACTTGAAGTAAATATTAAAGTGATTTGGGATAGATCATCTACAAGTACAAGTGTAGAAGCTAGCTTTAGTATAGAAATAGTATATGAACAAGTAGCAAGTGGTAGTGTTACAACAACTACACCAGTAGTTGATAACAGATTTATTTATGAAGGAACGAAATTAATGGGATTATCTGCTGAAGGAGAAGAATATTTTAAGCAATCAGAAAATAAAGAATTAATTATACCAGAAGGAACAACAGAAATAGCAGATGGAGCATTTTTTGTGCCTTATGGATATGAAGGGGAAAAACCAGATTTTTTGTTTTTTGAAAGTCTTTTAGCAGATTATATATTGAATAATTTAACTGATGAGGAAAAACTAAAATTTGAAAAAGAAAATGAACTTTTTTCAGCTATATCTGAGTATAATATTCAGAATTCTAGATTAAAAGATTATACTGTTAAATTTCCTAATTCTCTAATTTCTATCGGTAGAGGATCGTTTGCATCTCTAATGCTAACAGGAGATTTAATAATACCAAATAGTGTAAAAGAAATAGGTTCAATGGCTTTTACAGCAAATGGTTTTAATGGGATTTTAAAATTATCAAACTCTTTAAGTAAAATAGATATTCAAGCTTTTGCCGGCAATCAATTTAGTGGAGGGTTAACTATTCCAGATAGTGTTGCAAGTATAGAATTTAATGCTTTTTTTTCTTCTGGCTTTTCTAGTAACTTAGTATTATCAAAAAATTTAAAAAAAATTGATATGATGGCTTTTGCAGCTAACCAATTCATTGGGGGTTTGGTAATACCAGATAGCGTAACGGAAATTGGAATGAGTGCTTTTGGAGAATCTGGTTTTACCGGTACATTAACATTACCAAATAGCATAACAAAAATTGAGAATGGTACATTTTCTGGCACTGGTTTTACAGGAGAATTATACATACCAGATACTGTAACAGATATAGATTATAATGCTTTTTGGGATTGTAATAATTTAACATCAGTATCAATACCATCAAGCACAACATATAAAGAAGTTGCATCTGGTGGTGATGATCCATCCTTTCCAACAGGAATACCAATAAATAAAAGATAATTCTTGAAACTTACTTATGTAGGTTTCTTTTTTTTGTAAAATTTTATCTATTTTTAGCACTCATGTATTGACATTGCTAAAATTACATATTATAATGTTGGTAGACTACAAAAAGAAGGTGGATATGTGATAACAGAAAGACAAAGTAAGCTTCTTAAATTGATTGTAGAAGAATATATTAAAACAGCAACTCCAGTGGGATCTGGAGCAATATGCAAAATATTAGATTGTTCTTCAGCTACGATTAGAAATGAGATGGCAGTATTAGAAGAACTTGGATATTTGGAAAAGACTCATACTTCTTCTGGTAGGGTTCCAAGTGAGCTTGGTTATAGGTATTATGTAGATTATTTAATGAAACCTAAGGAAATGACAGGAGAAGATATGCTTAAACTTCAGACTATTTTTGATAATAAGCAACTAGCTTTATCAGATGTAATAACAAGAAGTTTAGAAATTATTTCTGAGATAACAAACTGTACATCAGTTGTTTTAGGGTCTGATAGTTCGAATAATAATCTTAAACAAGTAGAAGTTGTTCCTTTAAGTGAGAATAGTATAATTGCAATTGTTATCACTGATAAAGGACATATAGAACATAAACAATTAAATGTTGGAGAAAGAGTATCCACTTCTGAGATGAAAAAGGTAGTTGAATTAATTAATAAGTTATTAGTGGGAACTCCACTAGATGAAGTAAGTTCTAAATTAGAATTTGAGATTAAACCAATTATAGGAAATTATGTTAAATCTCATGAAGCTTTGTATCAGGCTTTTTATAATGCATTTAATGAATTTTCATTTAAGAGTCATATGCATATGGCTGGAAGAACAAAATTATTAGATTATAGAGAGTTTGATAACGTTAATAAAGTTAAAGAAATATTAGATAAGTTTGATGATGATAATATGATTAAAAAAATTGAAGCTGATGATAATGATATAAACGTTTTTATAGGTCATGAAAATAATTTTGATGATGATGTATCTGTTATAAAAACTAAGTATAACATTAATGGGGATGAAGGCACTATTGCAATAGTTGGACCTAAAAGAATGGATTATGAAAAGGTTGTTTCCCTTCTTAACTTTATTAAACGTAACATAGAAAGGTAGGTACTATGGAAAAAAAAGTAGATAAAAAACCAAAAAAAGAAGGAAAAAATATTGAAGATAATAAAGAAATTAAACAAGAAAATATTGAACTTACAAAGCAAGAAGTAGAAGAGATGAATAAAAAAGTTACAGAAGCTGAAGAAAAAGCTTTAAGAGCTCAAGCTGAACTAATAAATTATCGTAAAAGAAAAGATGAAGAAACTGAAAAAAGATTAAAATATGCTAATGAAGATTTAATTTTAGAAATTCTTCCTGTTCTTGATAATTTTGAGAGAGCTATTAAAATGGACGATGATAACTTAGAAGATGAAGTATCACAGTTTTTACAGGGAATAAAAATGGTTTATGCAGGCCTTACTAAAGCTTTAGAAAAATATGGCGTTAAGGAAATAGAAGCTTTAGGTAAAGAGTTTAATGCAAACTATCATCAAGCAGTTATGACTGAATCTATAGATGATAAAGAAAAAGATATTATTTTAGAGGTATATCAAAAAGGATATATGCTTAAAGATAAATTACTTAGACCAGCGATGGTTAAGGTAAACAAATAAAGAAAGGATGATAAAATATGAGTAAAACAATAGGTATTGACTTAGGTACAACTAATAGTTGTGTTTCAGTATGGGAAAGTGGTGAAGCTAAAGTAATAGCTAATCCAGAAGGTGAAAGAACAACTCCTTCAGTTGTTGCTTTCAAAAATGGAGATATTATTGTAGGTGGAGCAGCTAAAAGACAAATGGTTGTAAATCCTGATACAATAAGATCTATAAAAAGATTAATGGGTACAGATAAGAAAGTAAAAGCTAATGGTAAAGAGTATACTCCAGAAGAAGTTTCAGCTATGATTCTTGGTGATTTAAAGAAAACTGCAGAAGCTTATTTAGGAGAAAATGTAACTAAAGCAGTTATTACTGTTCCTGCTTATTTCAATGATGCACAAAGACAAGCTACAAAAAATGCTGGTAAAATAGCAGGCCTTGAAGTAGAAAGAATTATTAACGAACCAACAGCAGCAGCACTTGCTTATGGTCTTGATAAACAAGAAAAAACTCAAACAGTTTTGGTTTATGATTTAGGAGGAGGTACATTTGACGTATCTATTCTAGAATTAGGAGATGGGGTCTTTGAAGTAAAATCAACTTCTGGTAACAACCATTTAGGAGGAGATGATTTTGACCAAAGAATCGTTGATTTCTTAGTTGGTGAAATAAAAGATGAGTATAAGACTGATCTAACTAATGATAAAATGGCTATGCAGAGATTACAAGATGCTGCTGAAAAAGCTAAAAAAGATTTATCAGGTATGTCTAACACGCAGATTTCGTTACCATTCTTAGCACAAGGGCCAGATGGTGTTATAAACTTTGAAATAACTCTTACTAGATCAAAATTTGAACAATTAATTGAAGATTTAGTTAATTCTACATTAGAACCAGTTAAGAAAGCGTTAAAAGATGCTAAATTATCAGCTGGTGATATTGATAAAGTATTATTAGTGGGTGGATCAACTCGTATTCCAATGGTACAAGAAGTTATTAGAAAAGAGCTTGGAAAAGAGCCTTCTAAAGGTGTTAACCCTGATGAAGTAGTTGCTATGGGAGCTGCTATTCAAGGTGGAGTTTTAACAGGTGATGTTAATGATATAGTACTTCTTGATGTTACACCACTTTCACTTGGTATTGAAACTATGGGTAACGTTATGACTACTTTAATTGAAAGAAATACTACGATTCCAACTTCAAAATCACAAGTATTTTCTACTGCAGCAGACAATCAA
Source organism: uncultured bacterium (assembly GCA_949285875.1). Classification (GTDB taxonomy): domain Bacteria; phylum Bacillota_I; class Bacilli_A; order RF39; family UBA660; genus Aphodocola. The sequence goes on from CASDZZ010000003.1 coordinate 7,951, forward strand.
CCAGCTGTTGATATTCACGTTCTTCAAGGTGAAAGACCAATGGCTAGTGATAATAAAACTTTAGGAAGATTCCAGTTAACTAATATTCCACCAGCACCAAGAGGAGTTCCTCAAATCGAAGTTACATTTGATATTGATGCTAATGGTATTGTTAATGTTAAGGCAAAAGATTTAGGAACTGGTAAAGAACAAGCTATAACTATTACAGCTTCAACAAATCTTTCTGATGAAGAGATTGATAAAATGATGAAAGAAGCGGAAGCTAATAAAGAAGCTGATGAAAAGAAAAAAGCTTTAGCAGATGCTAAAAATGAAGCTGAACAAATGATTTTTGCAACAGAAAAAGCTCTTAAAGATTTAGGGGATAAAGTAGATAAAAAAGAAAAAGAAGAAGCTGAAAGTTTAGTTAAAGAATTAAAAGATAAGTTAACTAAAGATGATGCTGAAGAAATTAAGAAGGCTACTGAGAAGTTATCAGAAAAAGCAATGGCATTAGGAGCTAAAGTATATGAAGAAGCTAATAAAAAAGCTCAAGAACAAGCTTCTAAGGAAGATAAAAAAGATAGTAAGAAAAAAGAAGATTCTGAAGTAGTAGACGCTGAATACGAAGAAAAAAAATAATAAAGCATTAAAGTTCTAGGAAACTAGAACTTTATGCGTAATTAAATAAAAAAAGGAGACTCTCATGGCTAAAGAAGAAAAGAAAAGAAGTGAGATAGAAGAAAAATATAAATGGGATTTAACCAAGATGTATGAAAATGAAGTTGCCTTTAATGAAGATTTAGATAAAGCTTTGAAATTAATTAACCAAATAAAAGATTTTAAAGGAATAATAACAAAAAATTCAGAAACTTTGTATAAATATATGAAACTTGATGACGAGATAAATATCTTGATTACTAATTTATATGTTTATGCAAGTTGTAAAAATGATGAAAATATGGAAGACGATAATTCTCGAAAAATGTATTCTAAAGTATTAAATTTATTATCTAAATATGATGATTTGTCTAGTTTTGTCGGTCCAGAATTGTTAAATACAAATTATGCGGTTAAAAAAAAATACATAGAAGAAAATGATGATTTAAAAGAATATAAATTTGATTTAGAACAAATTTATCGTTATCAACCTCATGTTTTAAGTGAAAATGAAGAAAAATTAATTTCTAATATAAGTGAATTGAGAAACAAATTTGAAAACAATTTTAATATTATAAATAATACATTAGTTGATTTGGGTTATATTAAGGATGAAAATGGTAATGAAGTTAAACTTACTAATGGTAATTATTCTAAATATATAAGGTCGTTTGACCGTAGGGTAAGACGTGATGCTTACATTGCTAGGGGTGAAGCTTATAAAAAGTTTGCAAACCTAATTTCTACTGATTACGAAGCTACTATTAAATCAAATAGCATGATTTCAAAAGCTAAAGGTTACAAATCTAACCTTGATATGTATTTATTTAGTGATGGGTTAACAACTGAGATATATGATAATTTACTTAAGGTAGCAGATGAGAATTTAAATGTACTTCATAAGTTTTATAAATTAAAAAAAGATATTTTAAAACTTGAAGAGTTATGTGTTTATGATTTATCAGTACCTTTAGTTAAAAGTAATGATAAAAAATACACGCCTGAAGATGCTATAAACATCATATGTGATGCTGTAAGTATATATGGAGAGGAATACGCTTCAAAGGTAAGACAACTCTTTAATGAAAGATGCATAGATTTTTATCCAAATAAAGGAAAAAGAACGGGATATTATCAAAATAATTCTTTTCTTGGAATAGTTGTTCTTTGCAATTATAATGGCGATTATAGTTCTGTTTCATCTGTAGCACATGAATTAGGACATGCTATGCATTCTTATTATAGTATGAAAAATAATAAGGAGCATTTATCTGAATATGCTATTTTAGTGGCAGAAATAGCATCTTTAACCAATGAGTTGATTTTATCTAATTACATAATTAATAATACTTCTGATAAAAACTTGAAATTAGAATCAATAAATAACATTTTAGATGTTTTTGCGGATAATTTTTATGGAACACTATGTGAAGGCTCAGTATTTGAAAAAATAGTGCATAGTAAAATAGAAAATGATGAAGTTTTATCAGAAAATGATTTTAATGAAATATTTGACAAGATAATAAAAAAACATCATGGAAAATTAGTAAAAGAATCAGATTATACTAAATATAATTGGGCAAGAATTTCTCATTTTTACACTCCTTTTTACTATTATAAATATTCTATTGGGGTTTGTGGGGCTTGCTATGTTGCTAAAAAAATATTAAATGGAGATAAAGAATTTTTAAATAAATATTTAAATTTCTTAAAACTTGGTGGTAGCATGATGCCACTTGATGAGTTAAAAACAATTGGACTAGATTTATCTAAAACGGAAGTAATTGAAGAAGGTATAAAATACTTTAATCAATTAATTGATGAGTTTGAAGAGTTATATAATAGTTAGGAGGTACGAACTATGAATAAGAAAGATTATTATGAAGTGCTGGGAGTTTCTAAAAATGCTACAGAAGCTGAAATAAAAAGTGCTTTTAGAAAACTTGCTAAAAAATATCACCCAGATGTTTCTAAAGAACCTAATGCTGCAGAGAAATTTAAAGAAGCTCAAGAAGCTTATGCGGTATTATCAGATAAAGAAAAAAGAAGTAGATATGATCAGTTTGGACATGCAGCTTTTGATCAAAACGGAGGTTTTGGCGGAACTGGATTTTCTGGATTTGAAGATTTTGATATGTCAGATATATTAAAAGATATATTTGGTGGTGGCTTTGGTTTTGGTGGTTCATCATTTTTTGGAGGATCAGGAAGAGGTAATGCTAGAAGAGCTACTAAGGGTGAAGATATAAGTGTCATTTTTGAAATGGATTTTGAGGAAGCTGCTTTTGGTACAGAAACCACGGTTTCACTTAATATTACTGATAACTGTGAAGAATGTGATGGCCATGGTGGAACGGGTATAAAAACTTGTCCTGACTGCGGCGGAACTGGTTATGTAAAAGAACAACAACGCAGTATTTTAGGAGCTTTTATTACCCAAAGACCATGCTCTAGATGTGACGGAACAGGGGAAACTTATACTAATAAATGTTCTTCATGTAAAGGTACGGGAAAGAAAAAAGTAAAGAAAAATATAATTGTAAAGGTACCTGCTGGAGTAGATACTGGAGATCATTTAAGAGTTCCTGGAAAAGGTCCTGCTGGTGAAAATGGGGGCCCTAATGGAGACGTTTATATTGAAATTAGGGTAAAAGATCATCCTTTATTTGATAGGAAAGGTAGCGATTTATATGTTACTTTACCTCTTACTTTTACGGAAGCTACATTAGGATGTAAAAAAGAAGTTCCAACCCTTGATGGTAATGTAATTTTAAGTGTTCCTGCAGGAAGTCAAACCGGACAGAAACACCGCATTAAAGGTAAAGGTTTAAAAAGCCCTTCAAGAAAAACTGTTGGTGATATGTATGTCATATTAAAAGTGGTTACTCCAACAAAAATAGATAGAAAACAGAAAAAATTATTGGAAGAATTAGATAAAACTAACTTAAAAAACTCAGACTTTGATGTTTATGAAAAGTATTTGAAGAAAAATAAGTAAATCTTTAAATACTTTTTATTTGTAATATTTTTTATGATAAAAAAATGGTATAATAATTATTATAGAAAGAAGCGATTAATATGAATAATATAAATGGTTTAAATAGTTTAGAGGTAAAAGAAAGAATTAGCAAAGGTTTAGTTAATTATGATACTACTACACCTAGCAAAAGTATAAAAGAAATAATTATGGAAAATACTTTTACTTTGTTTAATTTTATAAATATTCTATTAGCGGTTGCTGTTATTTTGGTAGGCTCTTATAAAAATGTATTTTTTATAGGAGTTGCAATTTGTAATACTCTAATCAGTACTTTGCAAGAAATAAGAGCTAAAAAAATTGTAGATAAATTATCTGTAATTTCAAGTACTAAGGCTAAGGTAATAAGAGAAGGCAAGGAAAATATTATTCACATTAATAAAATAGTTTTAAATGATGTAATAAAGTATGAATTAGGTAATCAAGTAATAACGGACTCTAAAATTTTAAAAGGAGAATGTGAGGTTGATGAATCCTTTATTACCGGGGAAGCTAAAACTAGATTTAAGAAAAAAGGTGATGTTATTTTATCAGGTAGTTTTATCGTTAGTGGTAAGGTTACTTGTGAAGTGATACACGTTGGTTTAGATAATTATACTTCTTTAATTTCTAAAGACGCCAAAAAGATGAATAAGGAAATAAATTCCCAGATAATGAGGTCTTTAAATAAAATTGTTAAATATGTTTCTATCACTTTAATTCCTATTGGTTTGCTTCTTTTGTTAAGGCAATTTTCTATTGAGGGTAATACCACCCAAAATGCAGTAGTTTCTGTTGTTGCAGCAGTAATAGGAATGATTCCAGAAGGACTTATTTTATTAGTTAGCACCGTACTAGCTATTAGCGTAATAAGGCTTTCAAAATATGAGGTATTAGTACAAGATTTATATTGTATAGAAACTTTAGCAAGAGTTGATACTTTATGTTTAGATAAAACGGGTACTATTACGGAAGGAAAAATGGAAGTTTCAGATATAATACCTCTTAATAATCATAAAGTTAATGATATTGATTATGCTTTAGAAGCAATATCTACTAATTTGGATGATAATAATCCAACATTTAAGGCTTTAAATGAAAAATATGGTAATGAATCTAAACTAAAAGCTAAAAAGATAGTTTCTTTTTCTTCAGAAAGAAAATATTCTGGTATATCTTTAGAAAATTCTTCTTATGTTATAGGAGCTCCTGAATTTGTTTTAAAGGAAGAATATAAAAGATATTCAAAAAAAGCAGAAGAATTATCTAAAGAAAGTAGGGTATTAGTTCTAGTTAAGTTTAATGAACATATTAAAGAAAATGAACTGCCAAAAAATCCTGAAGTTATGGCTTTGGTTTTAATTAATGATAGAATAAGAAAAGAAGCTATTGGAACACTAAGATATTTTATGGATAATGATGTTGAATTAAAGGTAATATCAGGAGATAGTGTATCTACTGTTACCGCTGTTTCTAAATCTGTTGGGATTGATATTAAAGGAATTTATGATGCTAGAAACTTAACTAGCGAAACAGATATAAATGAAGTTGTTGAAAATAATACGATTTTTGCACGTGTTAAACCAGAGCAAAAAAGAATGCTTATAAAAGCAATGAAACAAAATGGTCATACGGTTGCTATGACAGGAGATGGAGTTAATGATGTATTAGCTTTAAAGGAGTCAGATTGTGGTATAGCAATGAACTCAGGCTCTGATGCGGCTAGAAATGTTGCGGAATTAGTATTATTAGATTCAAACTTTGATTCAATACCTTATATAGTAAAAGAAGGAAGAAGAACTATTAATAATGTTGAAAGGTCAGCAACCCTTTTTCTATCAAAAACTATATATGCATCTTTACTTGCTTTAATATTTTTATTTATTAGTTATGCTTATCCATTTATTCCAGTACAAATGTCCCTAATAAATGGACTAACGATAGGAATGCCAGCATTTATATTGGCTTTAGAGCCTAATCATGATAGAGTAAAAGGTAAATTTTTAATTAATGTTGTTAGCAGGGCAATTCCTAGTGGGTTAACTACTGTAGCTAATATTGTACTTTTAGTTTTTCTAGCTGGATTAATATCGCTTAAACCTGAATTAACATCAACGTTAGCAGTTGCTATAACTAGTTATACAGCAGTATTACTAATTTATAGAATAAGTAAACCACTTAATTTATTAAGAAGAAGTTTATTAGGAATCATAATATTTTTATTTGTTTTAAGTTATATTATTCCTTTCGCTAGATCATTTTATTCTCTTAGTATATTAAATCCTAATGCTTTATTAATTTTACTTCCACTTATGTATATAAGTACAAGGATGTTTAATGTATTAAGTAAATTAGTAAATAAATTAATAGAAAGAAAACGTAGTTGGTTTATATAGAGGTGAAATAATGAAAAATTTAATTAATAATTATTTATTGTGTGAAGTAGAGTCTTTATTAAATTTTAATCCTTTAACAAGAGGACAGATTCTTAATTCTTCAGATCCCTTTGGATTAATGCACTATATTGATAGTTCTACAAACGTTTATGTTTTTAAAGATTCACAAAATAAAAATAGTTGTATAAAAAAATAATGTATGTTATAATCTAGTTGTTTTAAGCGATGAAAGAAAGAGTAAAGCAATACTTATTTAAGAGAGCATGGTAAGGTGAAAGCATGTATAAGTAGACCTTTATAAATGGTTCTGGAGCTTAACTTATCGATATGTAGGTAAGTTCGTTGCTATGCGTTAAATAGATTGAGTGCGTATTTATTAAATACGAATTAAGGTGGTACCGTGGACTAAAGTTCATCCTTTAATTAGGATGAGTTTTTTTATTTTATATAGAAAGGGTGATATTAAATGAATGAAAAGATTCCTAAAGTAGGATTAGGAGTTATAGTTCTTGATAAAACTGGAAAAGTTTTATTAATTTTAAGAAATAGTGATGCTAAGAAGGCTGATAGTGAAATGAGGCTTGAAGGGACTTGGACTCTTCCAGCCGGAAAAATGAAATATGGTGAAACATTATTTGTAGCTGCTAAAAGAAAAGTTAAAGAGGAGACTAATCTTGACGTAAGTAATTTAGAGGTTATTTCAGTAGCAGATGATATAAATAACTTTGCACATTATGTTACTATTGGTTTAGTAGCGGATAGTTATGAAGGAGAAGTATCTTTAGGAGATACCGAAGAGCACGTAGACTATAGATTCTTTGATATGGATAAGATGCCTCCTAACTTATGTGAACCCTCTATGAAAATAATTAGAAATTACAGACAAAATAAAATATATAACGGGAAGGAAAATTAATATGGATAAGAAAAAATATTATATAACAACAGCAATAGCATATACTTCTGGTAAACCTCACATAGGAAATACTTATGAAATAGTACTTGCAGATTCTATTGCAAGATATAAAAGACAAAAAGGTTATGACGTTTATTTTCAAACGGGAACTGATGAACATGGTGAAAAAATAGAATTAAAAGCTAAGGAAAAAGGAGTAACTCCTAAAGCGTTTGTTGATGATATTGCAGGTGAAATAAAAAGAATATGGGATGTTATGAATACTTCCTATGATAAGTTTGTTAGAACAACTGATCCACATCATGAAAAAATAGTACAAAAGATATTTGATAAAATGTATGAAAAAGGAGATATTTATAAAGGAGAATATTCGGGTTTATACTGCACTCCTTGTGAAAGCTTTTGGACTGAATCACAACTAGTAGATGGTAAATGTCCAGACTGCGGAAGAGATGTAGAAACAAAAAAAGAAGAAGCTTACTTTTTTAAACTTTCTAAATACCAAGATAAGTTAGTAGAATATATAGAATCGCATCCTGATTTTATTGCTCCTGAATCAAGAAAAAATGAAATGTTAAACAACTTTATCAAACCAGGATTACAAGATTTATGTGTATCTAGAACATCATTTGATTGGGGAATTAAAGTAAATATAGACCCAAAACATATTGTTTACGTTTGGCTTGATGCATTAACTAATTATATCACTAACATAGGATATGACCCAGAAGGGTCTAGTGTGGAATTTAATAAATGGTGGCCAGCAGATCTTCACTTAGTTGGTAAAGATATAATTAGATTCCATACTATTTACTGGCCTTGCTTCTTATGGAGTTTGGATTTAGAGCTTCCAAAGAAAGTATTTGGACATCCTTGGCTTCTAACAAATAATGATAAAATAGGAAAGTCTAGAGGTAACGCAATATATGCTGATGACTTAGTAGATTTGTTTGGTGTTGATGCAGTAAGATATTATGTTCTTCATGAAATTCCATACGCAAATGATGGAAATTTAACCTATGATTTATTAATCGAAAGAACTAATACTGATTTAGCTAATACGTTAGGTAACTTAGTTAATAGAACAATATCAATGGCTAATAAATATTTTGATGGTAACGTTACAAATAAGAAAGTAACTGAAAAGTTAGATACTGATTTAATTAACATGGTTAACTTGTTGGACGATAATGTAGAAGAAAAAATGGATAGGTTAGAAATAGGATTTGCTTTAGATCAAATATTTGACGTATTAAGACGTTTAAATAAATATATTGATGAAACAACTCCATGGGCTTTAGCTAAAGAAGAAGGTAAAAAAGATAGACTAGAAACGGTTTTATATAATTTGTTAGATTCTATTAGGGTATGTGCATATTTTCTAAGACCATTTTTAACTGAGACTTCTGATGAAATATTTAAACAATTAAATATAAATGACGAAACGGATAAGTTTAATCCTAATAATACTTATAAAGATATGAAGCCAGAAGTATTATTTGCTAGAATAGATAAAGAAAAGAAAATGGAAGAGATAAAAAATTCAAATAGAAACAAGTGATTTTGGTTCTCTTGTTTTTTACTTTAATAGTTATAAACAAATAATTGCTTTTTTAATCATCATAAAATATTTTGAGGGGTGATTAAATGGTTAATTATGAAAATATGAATATCTGTTAAATGATTAGAATTCTAAAAAAAGAAAAATGTTGTACTTTAGCTATGTCAGAAAATAATATACCATACTTGGTTCCTATGTTTTATGAACTATGCAATGATTTAAATGGTAATACTATTAAATTAGTAAGCTTTAATAATGGTAAAAAGATGAGATGTATTAGTAGTAATAGTAATGTTAGATTATTAGTAGAACATAGAGGATTTAACTATCTTGACACTATCATAATAAGTGGTTTTGCAAAAATTGAACAAAATTGTGATAATAGCTCTAATATATATATTTGTGTTAAGGATATTACGGGAAGAAGATATTGTTATTAATTAATAAAAAGGATAAACAAATTGATTTATTCTTTTTTGTTGCTTTTTTTTACTAATTTCATAAAAAACTATAGAAGGTGATTTTATGAAGTTGTGGTTAAATAGTAAAAAAGTAAAGGAGGGAGATTACTTTTTAGTTAATCTAGAAAACGAAAAATTTGTGAACGATGCGATAAAAAATGGTGCAAAAAAAATAATAACAGAGCTTGATAAAAACTATGAAATAGAAACCATAAAAGTTTCTGATGTAAGAAAATATCTTTATCAATTTTATTATGACAAAATAAAAGATTTGATACTTATTGGTATAACTGGAACAAATGGAAAAACAACTACTTGCTATCTTATTTATCAAATGCTTAATATGCTTGGCGTTAAAACAGCCTATTTAGGAACAATAGGATTTTATTTAGATGATGAGATAATAAAGTTAGAAAATACTACGCCTTCTTTAGATATTTTGTACAATTTGCTATTAGATTCTAAGACAAAAAATTGCGAAGTAGTTGTTATGGAAGTTTCTTCTCATGCCTTAAAACAAGATAGGGTATATGGGCTTTTGTTTGATGCGATTGGTGTAACTAATATAACTAGGGATCATCTTGATTATCATAAAACTAAAAAAGATTATATAGAAAGCAAAAAGAAAATTATAAGTAAAACAAGAAATAAAAAAATATGTTTACTAAATAAAAAGAGTAAATATTATAAAAAGTTTATTTCAAACAAAAATAATAATTATATTATAGGAAAAGATATAAAGGTTAATTTAATAGCAAATAAGTTTGATAAAACAATAGTTATTGTTAAGGATAAAATAAAAAGAGGATTTGCTTTGTCTTTAGTAGGAAATTTTAATGTATATAATTTCTTATTTTGTTATTACATAGTAAAAAACCTAGGATTTGACGTAAATGAGCTAAGAGATAAATTTTATTTACTTAAAGAACCACCTGGAAGAATGCAAAAAATAATTTATAAAACTAACATGATTTTTATAGATTATGCACACACACCTGATGCCATTTTAAATGTATTAAAAACAGTATCAAAATTAAAAAATAAAGGTATTATAACTATCTTTGGTTGTGGTGGTAATAGGGATAAAGAAAAAAGAACAATCATGGGTAAAATTGCTTGTAAGTATTCTTTTTTAGTTATATTTACTAATGATAATCCAAGAAACGAGGATGAAAAAGAAATTATGAACGATATTTTAAGAGGCGCTAAGGGAAAACATGAAGTTATTTATGATAGAAAAGAAGCTATTAAAAGAGGCGTTCAGTTATTAAAAAATAATATGATTTTGATGATTTTGGGAAAGGGACATGAAGATTATCAGATTATTGGTGATACTAAGTATCATTTTTCAGATTTAGAAGTAGTTAATGACATTATAAAAGAATAATAAAAGTTAGTTGAATTATTTATTTTTTTTAGTATAATAAAATTGATATTATTAAAAGGTCTATAAGGTGGGTTTTGAAATTTTATTAATGATGTTAAAAAATATTAGATTTGTTAAGAGGTAATGATGAAAGTAGTAAACTTTTATAAAATAATTAAGCTATTAGAAAAATATCAATTATTAAAACAAATTGAGAATCCAAAAAAGTGGGCTGAGAATTTAAATCAAAATCAAAATAATAATTTAAATTTACTAGGTGATTTAACTTTAAGAAATTTAGGTGAATATAATTATTTAATTATTGATTTAAATTTATTAGATAGTCCTCATTATGTTTTTGATTTACAACTAATTAATGAAGAAGAAAATAACGAGAAGAAAGCTTGCTTAGCTAAAGTTGCGGGAAATAATCCTTCTTTAAAGAATCCTTATCATAAAGAAGATATGAAATTAATTTCGGAAGCTCTTAGTTTTGAAGTTGCAGTTTGTTTATCTATTTTAGCTACTAATGAAAATTCTATTAATAATAAATGTCATAAAGAAGATATGTTATTAATAAAGAATGCTAAATCAGAGAGAATAGCTAAAAAATTGTTAGAGGTTGCAAAATGTAGAGAATCTACACAAAGCAGTTTTCATTTAAAAGATATGAATTTGATTTCTAAAACTGAAAATAACTTTATTGCAAAGCATTTAGCAAATATTGCAAAAAATGAAATTTCTTTAAATAGTGAATATCATGATTTTCATATGGATGTAATTTCAAATATTGATAATAAAAATATTTTACATTATTTAACCGTTGTTATGAAAAATGAAGCTTCGGTAAAAAGTATTCATCATCTTTATGATATTAAACTTATTTTGGAAACTAAAAATGAAAAAATAATTTCTTATTTAGTTTACTTAGCAATTTTTAATTTTTCCTTAGAAAGTATGTATCATAGAAAAGACATGGAACTAATAGCAAGTGCAAAAACTGAAAAAATAGCAAAGTATTTATTAGACTTAGCAAGAAATAGGAAGTCTTTAGAAGGTAATACGCATGATGAAGATATGAAGAGTATTTATAATGCTGAAGATGATTTAGAAGCTTTGGAAATAAAAGAGAAAGTAGAAAGTACTTATCAAAATCAGATAAATCCGAAATTTGTAGATGATAGTGAGAAAAAAACTAAGGCAGTACCAATTTTTACTAAAAGAAAAAGACCTATTTAAGGTCTTTTTTTAATAATCGTTTAAATCTACATTTTCTTTTTCTAAAAAGTCTTTAAATTGCTTTTTAAATTCTTCGGCTTCCTTTTTTACAACATCAGAATAAACACTTTGACAATTCATAATAGCTTTATAAATATGTTTAAAAGTTACAAATTCACTATTATCAAACTTTGCGTAAGAAAATGCCTTTGAAAGAAGAGCTAGTGCATTATCAGGATATCTTGAACCTAATTCATAAACTCTTTTATATTCAGAAGTCATATTAACAATAAATTTCATTATGTTTTCAATTACAAAACTTGAATATGCTAATTTTACCCCGGTTTGCTTTTCTATTTTTGGATATGAACCCATAAGTATTTTTACGGTTGTTTCGGCGCTAGGTTCAGCAACATCTATTTTTTCAAATCTCCTTAAAAAAGCTTTATCCCTTATTAAATACTGATTATATTCATCTAAAGTAGTAGCTCCTATTACCTTAATATCTCCTCTTGATAATGCTGGTTTAAGAACATTTATAAAATCAATACCACTATTTCTAGACTCTATTACTAGAGAATGTATTTCATCTATAAATAAGATTGTATTAGAAGCTTTTTCAAGTTCTTTTAACAAAACATTTATTCGAAGTTCTTCAGTACCATTTTCACTCATGTATTTTCCAAGTAAAGAAGAAGTGTTAACTTTTATAATATCATAATTCTTTATTGCGTTAGGGACATCTCCTTTTTGTATTTTATAAGCAATTCCTTCTACAATAGCAGTTTTACCAATACCAGCTTTTCCAACCAAAATTGCAGACTTATCAGGCGTTAGCAAAGTAAGTATTGTCTTTTCTATTTCTTCTTCTCTTGCAATAGCTGGATTTGTAATATAAGTTTTTGTTGATAGATTTTCACCATAAGTTTCTAACACGCTTTTTTTCTTAATTTCTTTTACTTTTTTCTTTTTAGGCTCTTCATCTGTTAAGGTAAGAGTTTCTTCTTCTATCATATCGAACATATCTTCCATGTTATCACGTCCTTACATTTTCTAATGATATTATACAACAAAAAGGCTAATTTAAAAATATTTATAATATAAATTTACAAAGATTTGCTAATTTGTTATAATTTTAGTACGTATTTTAGGAGGGTTTTATGCAACAATATTTTGCTAAAAATAATTCTTTAGAATTAGAAGAAGGAGATTATCATCATATAAAAAACGTTATGCGTATGAAAAAGGGTGACTTAATAAAAATTGTATATGATAAAACCTATTATTTGTGCAGGATAAAAAGTATAGATAATTTTGCTTTTGAAGTTATAGAACAAGGTTCTTGTTCTGATAAACAAATTGAAATAACAGTTGCTTTTTCTTTAATTAAGGAACAAAAACTTGATTATCTTCTCCAAAAAGGAACGGAAGTAGGTATAGATAAATTTATTCCTATAGTAACTAAACGTTCGGTTGTAAGGTTAGATTCCAAAAAAGAAGCCTCAAAAATAAGTAGGTGGAATAAGATTTGCAAGGAGGCGGCTGAGCAATCTTTTTCTTCTAAAATACCTTCTTTAACTAACGTTTCTAATATTGATGAAATTATAAAACTTGACTATGATTTAAAATTATTATGTTCTTTAAACGAAAAAACAGAAAATATAAAAAAAGTACTTCAAAAAAATAATAAGTGTGTTAAAATATTAATAGTGGTTGGTCCTGAAGGCGGTTTTGATAAGGAAGAAGAAAAAAAGCTTGTTTTAAATGGCTTTTTTAGTGTGTCTTTAGGAAAAAGTGTATTAAGAGCTGAAACAGCACCTGTTGTTGCAGCTAGTATGATTAATTATGAATTTATGAGGTGAGTAGTATGAAAAAATTGTTTGCGTCTGTATCCTATTCTTTTAATAACTTTTATGATAGTTTAAATACGCAAGGACAAATGATTTTTTCAGTGATTGTTTTTTTAATTATTTTATTGTGTGTTCTTTTGTTAGTTACATATATTGTGCAGCTTTTACAAGATAGAAAAAAAATTAATAAAATAGCTAGAAAGAAAGTTAAAACGGTTGATATTAGTATTAAAAATAATGATGATAATCATGAGATTAAGAATGAAGAAAAAGCTAAAGAAGTCGTAAATCAAATTGCAGAAGAAGAAAGAGAACCTTTATACACTAAAGAGACAACTGAAGTTGAAGATATAGCTAAAAGGGTTGAAGAAGCATTAAGGGAAGAAGCTCCAATTAACTTAACTGATTTCGAAGAAGATCAAGAAAGAACCGCAATTATTTCTATAGATGAATTGATAGCTCGCGCTAAGGAATTAGAAATAGTAGAGGATGAAGAAAGAGGAGTAAATTATTTAGAAAAATATAATTTAGAGCCAGCAGAAGTTGAAAATGTAGTTAATAGTACGATGAAAAGTGAGCCACCAAAAGAAGTTAAAGCTTTTAAGGTATCGCAGGTTATTTCACCTATTTATGGAATAAAAAAAGATATAGTAGAAAATAAGAATAACTAAGAAGTAAACCTTCTTAGTTTTTAAAAAGGAGTTTATTTATATGAAGCTAGCAGTATGTACTTTAGGGTGCAAAGTAAATGCTTACGAAAGCGAGTTTGCTATTAAAGAATTTAAAAAATTAGGTTATGAAATAGTTGATTTTGATAGTTATGCAGATGTTTATTTAATAAATACTTGTACGGTTACTAATACCAGTGATCAAAAATCTAGGAAGATGATCAGACAAGCTAGAAAAAAAAATAAGGATGCTGTAGTAGCAGTTATGGGATGTTACACACAAATAAGAAAAAATAATGATCATATTTTAGATGTTGCTGATATTATTATTGGTAATACTAATAAAAGTAACATAGCTAAACTTGTTACTGATTACATAAAAAATAAAAATAAAATTTTAAAGGTAGAAAATATTTCAGAAGCCAAGTTTGAAGATATGAACTTAGAAGATTTTTTAACTAAAACTAGAGCTTTTGTTAAGATTGAAGATGGGTGTGAAAATTTTTGTACATATTGTATTATTCCGTATGCTAGAGGTAAGGTAAGGAGTAAAAAAAGGAAAAATATATTAGAAGAAGTAAAATCTTTAGTAGCTAAAGGACATAAAGAAATTGTTTTAACAGGTATTCATACGGGACATTATGGTGCTGATTTAGAAGATTACGATTTTAGTGATTTACTTTTGGATTTAGAAAAAATAGAAGGTTTAGATAGAATAAGAATTTCTTCAATTGAAATTACTGAACTAAATGATAAGTTTTTAGATGTTTTAAAAAAGTCGAAGAAGATAGTTAATCATTTACATATTCCTTTGCAAGCTGGAAGTGACCATATTTTAAAATTAATGAACAGAAAATATGATCTTTCTTACTTTACTAATAAGATTAACAAAATAAGAGAAATAAGACCTTTGATAGCTATTACAACGGATGTTATTGTTGGTTTTCCTAAAGAAACTAGTGAAGACTTTTGTGCAACCATAGAATATGTAAATAAAATAAAATTTGCTGGAGGTCACGTTTTTCCTTATTCTATTAGGGAAGGAACTCCTGCTGCTAAAATGAATGGTCAATTAACCAAAGAACAAAAGCACGAAAGAAGCAAGAAACTTATAAAGGAATTTGAAAAGTTAGAAGAAGAATATTATAAAAAATTTATTAATAATAAAATGATTATTATTCCAGAGAAAAAAGAAGAAGGTTATTTAACGGGTCATACGGATAATTATTTAAAAGTTAAAATAGAAGGCTGTGAAAATTTAATAGGTAAAGAGATACTAGTTAAAATACTTAAGTATGAAGATAAGGTTTTAATAGGAAAGATAGTTAGCTAGTTATTATAAACGTTAGGAGGGATTGAAATGGAAACTTTTATTAAAGGGACTTATAAAAAAAATATTTTTTCTTCTAACGATGGTTTTACGGTCGGTTTAATTAAAATAAAGGATACTAATGATCAAGATTTAACAGATTATAATGATAAGTTGTTTACCTTTACCGGATTATTTGCGGAACTAAAACTTGAGGAAGATTACATTTTTTATGGAGAAGTAATTGATAATTTAAAATATGGATTACAGTATAAGGTTACTAAATACGAAAAGATTATGCCTCAAGATAAAGATGGTTTAATAACATTTTTATCAAGTGATATATTTCCTAAAGTGGGTGAAAAAACCGCAAAAAATATTGTTGAATGTTTAGGAGAAAATTGCTTGGATAAAATTTCTAGTGATTATGAGTGCCTTCTTAAAGTGCCTAAAATGACAGAAAAAAAAGCTATGGAAATACACTCAAGATTAGTTAAGTATAACGAAAGTTACCAAACTGTTATTTATTTGGTTAATTTTGGTTTTAGCATGAAAGATGCTCTTAAAATTTATAACCATTATTATGAAGATACAATAAGAGTAGTAGAAAATAATCCATATGAGTTAATTGATACAATAGATGGTATTTCATTTAATAAAATAGATGAGCTAAGGGAAAAAACAAATGTTTCAGTTGATGATGAAAGAAGAATTGAAGCTTTAATAATAAGTATAATGAAAAATATATGTTTTCAAAAAGGAGATACTTATTTAGACTTTAATACTATTTATAGTGCTGTTACGTCGGTTTATGAACTGGATATTAATGAAGAAAAGGTAAAATATTATTTAATAATGCTTTGCCAGTTGGGTAAAATAATAATAGAAGATGATAAATATATATTATATAGCTATTATAAAGCAGAAAATTATATAAGTACTTCAGTTTATAATATAACAAATAAAGAAGATGTTAAAATTAAAGATATAGATTTAAAAATAGAAAGGCTAGAACTTTTTTTTGATATAAAATATAATGAGGAACAAATAAAAGCTATAAAACAAGCATTGGTTAAGAATTTTTCTATTATAACGGGAGGCCCAGGTACGGGAAAAAGTGCGACAAGTTTAGTAGTCAAATAAACAAAGCTACTACATTATCTAAGATAATGAACTGATAGTCTGAGATGAGAATTGATAGGGTAACGCCTTGAAGCTCACTGCTAATACTTCGACATGCAGGAGTTGGTAACAAACCTGTGTGAAGCTCGAGGAAGTCGGCTGAAGAACACCCTAGAACAGAAAATTATTAAGTAATGTTGGTACAAAAGTGTCTAGAGACCGCCCGCAGGAAAGATAATAGAGTATGTTCAAGGAAAAATGAGTCAATAACTCATGTGTTTGATAGGTCGGGCATCTATAAAATAACTATGGTTAGAATGTATTCAAAATACTGACGAACCTCCGAATGTAAGTCTCGTAAAAGTGGAAAGAGTCGAAAGGGCTCGGGATAGTTATATGCCAGAGGGCAGACTGAATTTTTTCTAAGTTCGACCTTAATCGTTACAGGCGATTGCGGTATATCGGGATAGAGGAGTGAACCTAAGGTTATATGGTAAAAGATAAGGCTATCGGAACTTGGAATTATCCAACCTTAAGCTTTAAGGTTTAAGGTAGCAGAATCGAAAACATTTAATAATGTATAAGTTATGCGTAATGGATAATAAGCGGTGGTATTACTTACGATGTTTCTTGTAATGAGAAACGGAGGGATGACCACTAGTCATAATATAAGATTAACGTAAACTTACATCAAAATTTTATATAGCAAATTGCGAGTAAGAATAATAAACTTCGTAAGTTGGGAAGTTAACTCTTCGCAGAAATCGAGGTGAATACGTTATGAAAGATAAAAACTTTACACGAAAAGAAAAATCTGCATATTATTCACAATGTTTGCAGATGTACCAAGGTTTATATGAGTTAACAAAAGAACAAATTAAAGATAAAGGTTATGCTTCGCATAAAAGCTTAATGTATAAAATAGCTTCTACAAAGAATATAGTGAATGCAATAAGAAGTATTTCAAAAAACACAGGCGGAAGAACCGCTGGTGTGGATGGAACTACCATTAGGGATGTTAAGAAATATAATAACTCAGAAATGGTAAGAAGAATACAAAATAAACTTCTAGGTAACAACTATCAACCTAAAAGAATTAAAAGAGTATATATTCCTAAAAATAATGGGGATTTAAGACCTCTTGGAATTCCAACAATAGAAGATAGAATTATACAGCAAGCAATAAAGCAAGTACTTGAACCAATAGCAGAAGCTCAATTTTCAAGAGTAAGCTCAGGATTTAGACCAGGAAGGTCTGCTCATAATGCAATGGCACAAGTAGACAATATGATACAAATGTCTAAAATGAGTTGGTGTGTCAAATGTGACATAAAAGGATTCTTTGACAATGTTGACCATAATAGATTAATTAAAGCATTGTGGAGTTTTGGTATAAGAGACAAAAAAGTTCTTAGTATTATCAAAACAATATTAAAAACAGAAATAGTAGATATGGATGGCACAGTAACAAAACCTGAAAAAGGAACGCCACAAGGCGGAGTTATAAGCCCGCTACTAGCAAATATTTACTTAGATGCTTTAGACAAATGGATAGAATCTCAATGGACACATTTTAAAACAAGGCACACATATTACTCAGATATAAGAGATAAGAGCTATCAAAGACCAAATCAAAATAAGAAATATAGAGCACTTCGAAGTAACTCAAAAATGAAAGAAATGTATATTATTCGATATGTAGATGATTTTTTGATTTTTACAAACAGTAAAGAAAATGCAGAGAAAATAAAACATGCTACTATATTATGGTTAAAACAAAATTTAAAACTTGAGTGTAGTCTTGAAAAAACAAAGCTCATAGACCTTAAAAATGAATTTGCAGAATTTCTGGGATTCAAATTTAAAATATCCAATAGAGTAAAAGTAACATCTAAAGGAAATAAAAAATATATTATAGATTCACATATTGCAGATAAGTCGCTTAAAAATATAAAAGAAAAGTTGAACAAACAAATCGATTATATAGCTACTGCAAATGATAATATAACATTTCATAAAGCCATACAAATTTACAATAGCATGGTAATGGGCATTCATAATTATTTCTGTGTTGCTCATGGAGTTAATAATGATTTAAGCCGAATTGGCTGGGATATTCAAAGGAAACTCTATAACAAAGTTCTCAAAGATTATCCAGACAGAAACTCTACACCAGAAAATTATCTTCCGTGTTACCAGATAATAGTAAATAAATATGGTACTTCCAAAGAGCTAAAATGGTGCAAAGGAATTCCGATAATTCCAATCAGGTATGTACAATTTAAAGCTCCAATAAGCTTTAATGAAGGTTATAATCTATATGATATAGAAAATAATCTAAATACAATAAACCTTGAAGATATGGCAAAAATAATTGCATATTTTTCAAGTGATGTGCATAATGAACGAGACACAACGGAATTATACGAAAACAAAATCAGTAGATTAGTTAGCCAAAAAGCTCTCTGTTATATTACGAAAACACCGTTGATATATGGAGAAATAGCTACACATCATATACTTCCTGTACATCTTGGTGGAACTGATAAATATGAAAATATTATCATAATACAAGAAAGAGTTCATGAACTAATACATAATTCAGAATCACTACAAGAAGCATTAGAGAAGCTCAAATCGGAATATTCAACGGGAAAAAGAATCGAAAAGATGTTTACTGAAATCTATATTAAAGCGAACCCTGAGAAATCTAAAATTTAAACAGTAAGTGAAAAGTTAACTTATATTATGATGGCACGCCGTGTGCGGTGAAAGTCGCATGCACGGTGTAGAGCGGGGGAAAAGCTGGAGATAATATCAAAGGCTTACCTATCGCTATCTACAATAATAAAAGGTATTGTTCAACTTTATAAGATGGTTTATGGTTATTCTCCAGATAAGTTAAAAGAAAAAATGGTTCTTTTGGCACCTACGGGAAGAGCGGCCAAAAGAATGAGTGAAGCTTGTAATTATCCTGCGTGCACGATTCATAGATATTTAAAATGGAATAAAGAAACTGGAAAATTTGGTTTTGATGAACGAAATAAAGTTTCGGCAGAATTTATTATAGTAGATGAAACCAGTATGATAGATACAGAACTACTATATAACTTTCTAAAAGCACTACCTAGTAATATTAAGCTTGTGTTTATAGGAGATTATAATCAGCTTGAAAGCGTTGCTCCAGGGAAAATTTTAAAAGATTTAATTGAATCTGAAATAGTAAATACGATATTTTTAAAAGAAATATACCGTCAAGAGCAAAACTCTTATATTACTGAACTTGCTTATGAAGTTAATAAGAGTGAGCTAGCCGAAACTTTTTTAGATAAAAAAGATGATTATAATTTTATAAGTTGCACGGATGATGAAATTTTAAAAATAACTTGTTTGTTAGCTAAAAAGGCAATGGATAAAGGTTATGATTTGCAAAACATTCAGGTTCTAGCTCCTATGTATAAAGGTATTAACGGTATAGATAATTTAAATAAAATTTTGCAAAATATATTCAATCCGAGAGATAATTTAAAAAATGAAACTTATGATGCTGATATAATATATAGAGAAGGAGATAAAATTCTTCAGTTAGAAAATATGCCAGATGATAATGTTTTTAATGGAGATATTGGTTTTATTGAAAAAATAGATGGTAAAGATATTTTGGTGGATTTTGATGGAAATAAAGTTATTTATAAACCAAAAGATTATAGAATGATTAAACATGGATATGCCATAAGTATTCATAAGGCTCAAGGAAGTGAATTTGAAATCGTTATAATGCCGGTTACTAATGCTTATAAAATGATGCTTTATAAAAAAATCGTTTACACTGGTATAACAAGAGCTAAAAAATCTTTGATGTTAGTAGGCGATCCAAAGGCTTTTTGCAAGGCTGTATATAATACTCAAAACAAAGAAAGGAATACTTTATTGAAAACTTTATTAATTAGTAATATTTTATAGTATATAAAAAATAATAAAGTACATATTAATAATGGCATGATTATTATGCCACATTCATATTTTTGTTGCGAGGTGATTTGAATGAAAGCTCTAAATAATCTTGGTTGGATGCTTTTAGGTGTTGCGGTTGGTTCGGGAGCTTTATATTGCTATAACGAATACTCGTGCACTGGAAGTATAAAGCAAACTATGGATAAGGTTAAAAAAACAGCAAGTAATAAGCTTGAAAATATGATGGAAAAATAGTTTCTTATAAAGAAACAAAAAATAGCAAACTAAGCTTTGCTATTTTTTATTTTTGTATTATAATTAAATTGTAGAATATAGTACTGGAGGAGTTTATATGGAAAAGAAAATTAACAGAATGTGTAACGTATCTTTAATAATGTCTATAATTTTTATAGTAATAGGTTTATTTTTATTTATTAAACCAGATACTACAATATCTATTATATCTTTTGTAATAGGAGGTGCATTATTACTTAGTGGAATTTTTTCTACTTATAGATATTTTTCTTCTGATGAAATTATAAATGCTTTTAATTTTGATCTTATTTATGGGGTATTACTTTTTATAGCAGGTGTTTTTATGATTTTTAATCCTACTGCATTAGCTACCTTATTTCCAATAATTTTAGGTATTTGGATTATTATTAACAGCGTAACAAAATTTCAATATGCTAGAGTTTTAAAAAAAGCTAAAAATGAAGATTGGGTATATACTACTTTTATATCAATTTTAACGTTAATTTGGGGGATAGTGCTTTTATATAATCCTTTAAAATCTATTTTAGCAATAACACAAATTATAGGAGTATTTATAATTGTATATGCTGTTTTAGATATATTTGATAATATGCTTATAAAGAAAAATATAAAAAATATTTTAGATATGTTTAAATAGGTAAATTATTTACATATGAAAAACTTTAACGTGTAAGTACACTTAAAAATATGTTACAATTTATGTGATGAAAAGGAGGTTAGAGTAGTGAAGAAGGTAAATGATAAGGGGTTTACACTAGTAGAATTATTAGTAACAATAGCAATTATGCTTACTATATTAGGTATTGCTATTGTAAGTTATGTAAATATTAGTAGTAGGAAGAAAACAGAGGCTTATGAGTCAATCAAAACACAAATAGAAGCTGCAGCAGAACAGTATTTTCAGTCAAATAGTTATTTATTAAATGAATTAAACAGTAATGGGTCAACGGCGATTGTAAGTATTGGAGAGCTTGTTAAAGCGGATTATTTAAATAAAGTAACTGACCCAAGGGATGGTACAACATTAAATGAGTGTAATTATGTTGAAGTTAGTAAAAATAATAATGGTTATAATTATGATTTCGTTGATGACATAGCTAGTGGTGAAGAATGTTCTAATAAAATTTTTACGGTTGTAACAGAAGCAGGCGCTCCCTCAGCTAAAATTAAATTTTATAATGAAAGTTGGCAAGAAGTAGCACCTGCATCTTCTGGTTGGTTTAATTCGTCTGTTCTTGGAGGAGAAAATAAACCTTTATTAGTAGGTATCGAAGTAGATACTAAAGGTAATGGAACGATAGATAAAGTTGAAGTTAATAACCAAGTAGTAAGTGAAAACAATAATGTTTATAGTTATAAGGTACAAGAGGATGGCATTAAAAACAATGTTCAAATAGTGGTTGCAAATAAAGCTGGGAAAACTGTTACATATAGAACAAGTTGGAAAAAAGATACGACGGTACCTAATGGAAATACATCTATAGCAAGTACAAAAAGTTATAATTCAAACATTGTTAATTTATCTATAACTAATTTTACAGATGCTACTTCAGGAATTGCTAAGGCTGTAATACCTAGCTCTGAAATAGATGCTAATTTATTCAGTAATGGAAGTTATACAAAGAAAAATTATAGTTTAAGTTCATCTTTAGATGGTAAAAGTTATTCTGTATTAGTAAAATTATATGATAAAGCTGGAAATGAAAGAAAATTGAGTACATTAAATTATTTAGTATATAAGGAATGTTCAGTAACTTCTTCTAAAGTAAGTACTGGAAATTGGTCTAAATGTTCTAAAGCTTGTGGTGGAGGTACTCAATCTAGAACTAACGTAACAATGGTTGTAGATAATAATACAAGTAAGACTTGCTCATCAAAAAATAATATAGAAACACAAAAATGTAACGTAGCTGCGTGTGATACAACTCCACCAAATTGTCCACAAATTTGGGTTTCTTATAAAGGTGGAGGATGGCAAACTTTAAATACAAGTCGTTCATGGCAAAATCAAAATATCAAATTTAAAGTAAGACCTACGCAAGATACTGCTAAATGGGTTTGGAGTACGAATAACTCTGCTGAAGAAGGTAAAACTATTTCTGGAAATGCTGAAAGAAGTGATATCGTATTATCTTTAGAAGGTTCTAATAGGGCATTATATTTAACGGTATATGATGCAGCGGGAAATAAACGAAACTGTAATTACACAGGATTTAAAATAGATAAAACGACACCTAATGTTGATTACCATAGAAATCCTGTTCCAAAATCATGTGGAGGAAAATCAGGTATAAATTCTGGCTATAAGGTTAGTGATAGCTTATCTGGATTAGCATCGGTTAAAGATTATTTTAGTTTGACTACTTTATCTTGGAGTGATGGATATGCTATAAATAGATCTATAACTGCTGGTCAAAAAACATTTGAAAAACAAAATACTACATGGTCTGGCGCTGCTGGTTCTTGCGGAGGAGATTATAATAAACCTGTAAGTGGAAAGGAATACTATCATTATTTAAAAGCTTGTGATGTTGCTGGTAATTGTACAGGAGTTAATAAAACTCAAAAAACTTCAAAAATTGGCGGATAGTTTGACTTTGAGTTTATTTTAAGATTACATCAATAGTTAGTTGATGTAATCTTTTTTTAAGAAAATTATAAGTATTAATTGATAAAATTTATAAAATGTGTTATCTTATTAATATATGATAGAGGTGTATTATGTTAAATAAAAAAGGATTTACTTTAGTAGAACTATTAGTAACAATAGTAATTATGCTTACTATATTAGCTCTTGCAATTGTAAGTTATGTAAATATTAGTGATAGAAAAAAAACTGAAGCCTTCGAATCAATAAAAACTCAGGCAGAGGCTGCAGCGGAACAATATTTTCAGTCAAATAGTTATTTTCTAAAAGAATTGGATGATGATAATGTTGCCTATGTTAGCATAGGTAGACTTGTTAAAATGGATTATTTAAACAAAGTTGTAAATCCTTTGACAGGAAAAGTTTTAGATGAATGCAGTTATGTTAAAGTAGAGAAAAAAAATTATGGTTATGTATATACATTTGTAGAAGAACCTAGAGACAAAGAAGAAGATGGAACTTGCGATAATAATAATTTTACTGTTGTTCAAGATAAATCGCCTAGTGCTCCAACAGCTAAAATTGAATTTTATTCTTTGAAAAATGGGTTGGAAAAAAAGATAGAGGATTATTCTAATTATTGGTTAAATATTGAGCATTTAGGAGAAAATGGTATACTCAGAGTAAAAGTTATCCCTACTTCGGAATCTCCAATAACTTCTGTAACTTATAAAACAACAAATGGTACAACCACAGAAGCTGAAAAAAATAATAATTATTATCAATTTGATGTTGATGATGATGGTGTGGAAAGCAACGTGCCTATTACGGTTACTAATAGTTCTGGAAAAGTATATAAAGAAGAAATCGCTTGGAAAAAGGATACTGTGGCTCCTACGGGAACAATTAGTTTAAAAAGCACTGCTTCTAATTATTCATCCAATGTGGTAAATATTTCTTTTAATTTAAAGGATGGCGACGGCGGTTCGGGTATTGAAAAACTTGATTTTAATGCAAAAGATGATTGGGAACTCCAAAATGGAACTACTGACTCAGTAAAAACTTTAAGTATATCAAATTATAGTTTAAATGATGAGATGGATGGCTCTTCATATGCCGTAAGTGCTGAAATATATGATGTTGCTGGAAATAAGGGAGTTACTAATTCACAGTCTTATGTTTTATATGAAGATTGTACAACAAACGTAAAAGTTACCAACGTAATAGGGCCTAAATGGTCAAGTTGCGTTGATGGATTAAAAATTTATCTTGATGTTAAAGTGACAGATGATACTGTAACTGGAAATCGTTGTGAAACTTATGCGGATGGATTAACTGCTACTTGTGAAACAACACCACCTGATTGTCCTTCTCTTACTACTTCTAGATTACCTGGTGATACTGGTAAGAATGGGTGGTATAATAAAGGAATAAGATTTAACATAACGCCTGCTAAAAATACTTCAAAATGGGTATTTAAAACTGATAATGGTAGTGGTGGTTATACAACATGGAAGACTCATACAGGTACGGCTTCAAATAGTGACCATACCTTGACAGGAAATGGTGCTGAAAGAATGGTTCAAATAGAAGTTTATAATTCTAGTGGAGCTAAAAGAACTTGTAATTATGGACCGTATAAAATAGATACTACTCCTCCAACAATAAAATATAATTATTATACAGCTTCAGCTTGTCCAGGAGATCCTTCGCCAAGTTCTAGACCAGGAGTGCAAGCTAGTTTTGTTGTAACTGATAATTTATCAGGATTAAATTCAAACTCTGTAAAATATTATTATGATGGTAAATCTAGTTGGACTAACCAAAGTATTTATATTTCAGGAAAAATCAGCGGTACTCAGATGTCTTTTTCGAAGACTAGTACATATTCTAATTATGGTAATTGTAAAGTAGGAAGTTCCGTTAGTAAGAACATATGTTATTATAATCATATAAGAGCAACTGATGTAGCAGGAAATGTTACAACTGTTAACTCTAGTAGTTGTAAATATCCTGGCCCATAAAAATTGTTTATTGATGAAAAAAGCAAAGATAATTTAAACATAACTTCTTTGTTTTTTTAATTTTTTTATTGAAAACTATTAATGGTTATGGTATCATATCTATGAAGAATAGAGGTGTTTTATGTTAAACAAAAAAGGTTTTACGTTAGTAGAATTATTGGTTACAATAGCTATTATGTTAACAATTTTGGGCATTGCAATTATAAGTTTTGTTAGTTTGAGCAATAAAAAGAAGCAAGAATCATATGAACTCGTAAAAGATCAAATTGAAGAAGCTGCAAAACAATATTTTGAAACTAACGAATATTTGTTTGGTGGTGTTATTGATGGTTCTACAGGTGAAATTTCTCTTGGAAAACTAGTAGGGGAAGACTACTTAAACAAAGTAACTGACCCTAGAACAGGAAAGCCATTTTCTTATTGTACAGTTGTTAGAGTGACAAAAAATGGAAATTCATATGATCTAAAACTTGATGAAAGTACTGTAGATACTTCTGAAACAAGTTGCGATTCGGATAGCTCTGTTGTTATAACAGAACCTGGAGCGCCAAAAATTGATTTGTCGGTAACTGGAATCAAGGGAAAAAATGATTGGTATGTAAAACAGGATGTAAAAGTAACTGCAAATATAGACGCGGATGCTGCTCCCATATCTAATATTGGTATATGTGAAGGTGTAGACCACTGTGAGAATTTTTCTAATGTGGGTAATTTGAATTTGAAACAAGAAAAATCTTTTGGAGAAACTTCAAAAAAAACTGTTGGATACGTGGTAACTAATTTGGCAGGTAAGAGTGCTAAAGCATGGGTAGATTTCAAATTAGATAAAACTGCTCCTACTTTAGTTACTAAAACTGAGAAATCTGACTGGACGAATAGTGATACTGTAAGCTATAGCTCAAGTATTAATGACAATCTTTCTAAAATTTCTTCTGTAGTTCAATATTGGAATAAAACAGATTTAAATGAGTCTCAAGCCAATAGTAGTAATTATAATTGGAATGGTAGCTATTATAATAATAAAAAAGATGGGACAAAAACTGAAGATGAAAATTTAGTAAAAGGAAAAGAAAGCTACACAGCAACTGGTAAATTTAGTGGTGAAGGGGTTAGAAAGATTATTTATAAAGCTTGCGATATGGCTGGCAACTGTGCTTATAGTAATGAAGCTGTAGCTCGTATAGATAGGACAGCACCTACTTGTACTATTAATTTAAATTATGGTACTAAGGGAAATAAAATTAATGGCATTCAGTGGTATTTGCCTAAACAATATGTTGGTGTAAATTTGAAAAATATGAATGATGACATGAGTGGTTTAAAAGAAAACACATATGGTTTATCAACAAAAGCAGAAGATTTTAATAAAAATATTTGGGCTGCTCAGTATGAAACTAGTAAAGTTACTTGGTATGGTAATGTTATGGATAATGCTGGTAACGTTGGAAAATGTTCATCAACTTTTGCAGTTGAAACTTCAGTATCATTTGCATTCAACGATACTAAATCTGCAGGAGCTACTGCGGTAAAAGGAACTGGAAAAGGAAAACCAATTTTCGGCACTAGAACTGATGGTGATGGTTTTACAACAGAAAATACTTGTTCTTATGGTAAGTGTAGTACTTCAAGATGTACGGTAGATGGAAAAGCTTGCCCAAATGAGTATTTTGCAAAGTCTTGCATGTTTGTAGGTGATCATTTATCTTATTTTGATATTAAAGCAATATCAGCTGG
Organism: uncultured bacterium; assembly: GCA_949285875.1. Lineage (GTDB taxonomy): Bacteria > Bacillota_I > Bacilli_A > RF39 > UBA660 > Aphodocola. The sequence goes on from CASDZZ010000003.1 coordinate 35,048, forward strand.
TGGTAGTAAAACGTATGGGGTTCATACTACTCCTGGTATAACTGAAAATGGTCTTCATGTTGAAGTTGTAAAACATAATGGTATTGCAGGTGAAAGACAAAAATGTCCAAACGGGGCTAGTCAAGGCACGTATGATGCTTTTAAGTGCGGTATTGCAAGTGGCGGTGGCACTGTTAATATGACAGTATATAATTTTACTTATACAACACCTGCAGGATTAAAAGCTAGCAATTCAATAACTTTATACACTCAATACATGACTAATTGTGGTTATAGTTATTAAAATTAAAAGAGGAATTTTTAATCCTCTTTTTTGTTGCTAAAATATAGTAATTTTGTTATAATATTTCTGTATTAAATTGATGATGAAAAATGAGTAGGTAATGTTTCTTTTAATAGAGAGTTAGTGATTGGTGAAAACTAACAAAGAATATTACTCGAAGCTATTTTCTAGAGTGATTAATAATCACCGGTTTTAAAAACCGTTATCTAAATTAAGAAAAAATTAGGATGGTACCACGGCCTTTCGTTCCTAAGCGATGGGCTTGGTACCTTTTTTATAGGAGGAAAAATATGGAATTTATAAAAAGAAATCCAGTAATATTTATAGTTTCTGGTAAGGCAAATGCAGGGAAAGATACTGCTTGTGAACTTATTGATAATTATGTTAAATTAAAAGGGTTAAAAGCAGTTAACCTACAATTTTCTTCGTACATAAAGATGTATGCAAAAGTAATATCAGGTTGGGATGGACAAGAAGATACTAAACCTAGAAGCTTACTACAACAACTAGGAACAGATATTATTAGGGATAAAATTGATAATGAGTTTTTTATAAAAAGAATAATTGGTGATATAAAAGTATATTCTTATTATTTTGATTTTGTTACTATAAGTGATGCAAGACTTCCTGAAGAAATTAATTCTATAACAAAGAATTTTGATAATGTTGTAAGAGTAAGAATAGAAAGACCTAATTTTGAAAATAATTTGAATAATAAAGAAAGAAAGCATCGTACTGAAACCGCTTTGGATGATTTCGATAACTATGATTATACAATCATTAATGATGGGACAATCGAAGAATTGAATGATAAACTAAAGAAAATTGTAGATGAGGTGTTATAAATGAAAAAATTAAATAGTAAAGAACTAAGAGATGAGTGGATAAAATTTTATGAAGAACGCGGACACAAAAATATTGGTGCAGTATCTTTAATTGGAGACGGAACAACAGGTGTATTATTTAATGTAGCAGGGATGCAGTCTTTAATGCCTTATCTTTTAGGAAAACCTCATCCAGCTGGAAAAAGATTATGTAATGTTCAAGGATGTGTTAGAACAAATGACATAGATTCTGTTGGGGACTCTTCACACGGAACATTCTTTGAGATGATGGGTAGCTGGAGTTTAGGTGATTACTTTAAAGAAGAAAGAATTAAGTGGAGTTATGATTTATTTACAAATATTCTCGAAATACCAAGAGAAAGACTTGCTACTACTTGTTTTGAAGGAGATGAAAATGCTCCAAGGGACATTGATGCTGCAATTATTAAAGAAAAAGTTGGATTTAAAAAAGAAAATATTTATTTCTTACCAAAAAGTGATAACTGGTGGGAGATAGAATCTGGTCCATGTGGCCCTGATAGTGAATATTTTTATATAACAGATAAACCAGCATGCTCAGAAAAATGTAATCCTTCTTGTGATTGTGGGCACTTTATTGAAATTGGTAATGATGTATTTATGCAATATGAAAAAATTGATAAAGATAAATACATTCCATTAAAAAATAAAAATGTAGATACTGGTTGGGGATTTGAAAGAATTCTTGCATTTTTAAATACAGAAGACGGAGATATTTATAAAACAGATCTATATACTGGTGTAATGAACATTTTAGAAGAAAAACTTGGTGTTAAATATAATACTAATGATGATATTGATAGATCAATTAGAATTATTCTTGATCATACTAGAACTGCTACAATGCTTTTAGGCGATGAAAAACATTTGACACCATCTAATGTTGGTGCAGGTTATATCCTAAGAAGGCTTATTAGAAGAGCTATTAGACATACTAAAAAGCTTAACTTAGAACCAACTGTAATGCTTGATATAGCTAAATGTTTTATTGAAAAAGTTTATGATAAAAGTTATCCCAATTTATTAGAATCTAAAGATTTTATACTAAATGAGCTTCAAAAAGAAACAAATAATTTTTTAAAAACATTATCAAATGGGCTAAAAGAATTAGAAAAAATGATTGATAAAAATATAACAGAAGATAATAGAAAGTTAGATTCGTCTTTATGTTTTAAGTTATATGATACATATGGTTTTCCTTTTGAACTTACAAGTGAGATATTAAAAGAAAAAAACATAACTGTTTCTAAAGAAGAATTTGACTTATACATGCAAAAACAAAAAGAACTTGCTAGACAAAACGTAAAAAAGATAGATGAATTAAAAGTTCTTGGAGATATCAAAAACTTTAAAGAAGAAAGTGTATTTACTGGTTATGATGAATTAGAAACAAAAGCTAAAGTAATATTTGTTGGAGACTTAGAAGGTAATGTTGCAGATATTTATTCTGAAGGTATGGTTATTTTGGATAATACACCTTTTTATGGAACAATGGGCGGACAAGAAGGAGATATTGGTTATCTTACTAATGATAATTTAAAAGCTGAAGTTTTAGCTACTAAAAAAGCCCCTAATGGACAAAATGTTTGTTATATAAGACTAATTAATGGCACTATCAAAGTAGGTGATGATGTAGTAGCTACCGTAGATAAAGAACATAGATTTACTACCTGTCAAAATCATACTGCAACACACTTATTACAAAAGGCTTTACAAGAAGTATTAGGCAGTGAGGTTAAACAAGCTGGAAGTTTTGTTGATGCTGAAACTTTAAGATTTGATTTTAACTTTACTGGAGATATAAAAGATGAAGATGTTATTAAAGTAGAAGAAATTGTTAATAATAAAATTAAGGCTTGTATCCCAAGGGAAGTTAAAGAAATGGATTTAGATGAAGCAAAAAAGCTTGGTGCTATGGCTTTATTTGATGAAAAGTATGGAGAAAAGGTTCGTGTTGTTAAGTTTGGCGATTCTATAGAACTTTGTGGAGGAACTCACGTTACCAATACAGGAAATATTAGGAGTTTTGCTATAAAAAGTATAGAGTCAAAGGGACTTAATGTATATAGAATAGAGGCAGTTTGTGATACTAATTTAGAAACAGAAGTTTTTAAAATGATAAAACCATACAACGATGAGATGATACTTTTGTTAAAGAAAGCTAAAAAGATAACTTCTGAAGCTGAAGAAAAAGGAATTAAGCTAGAATTGAAAATAAATATTTCAAACGAAAGACCAACTTGCTATAAAGATATTTTGGAAAATAAAAGAGAAGTTATTACTTTAAGAAAACAAATTGCTGATTTAGAAAAAGATTATAAAGAGGCTTTAATAAGCAAAATGTTAGAAAAAACAGATTATTACGTAGAAAAGAAAGTTAAAGGAAAATTTGGAGAAGTTGTAATAATTAGTTTTGAAAATGAGGATATGGAATGTTTAAAAGCTCTTTCTTCATCTATTCTTTTAAAACTTAATGATGGTATTGTGTTTATATTCAACAAAAAAGAAGATTCGATTAATTTTATAGCTCGTTCTTGCAATAATTTGAAAGATAAAATAAATATGGGAAATCTTATTAAAGATGTTTCTAAAATTTGTGGTGGAAATGGTGGAGGAAGTGCTATTTTTGCTCAAGGAGGCGGAACTAATTTAATAGATTTAGATATTGCTGAAAATTATGTTAAATCAGTTATAATTAAAGGATAAAGAGGTAAATATGGAAAAAGAAGAAGTTTTAGATTTTGAAGAAAAACCTAAAAAAAAGAAAAAATTAAAACCATGGTTAAAGGTTTTAATTATGATTTTAACTTTTTTGATAATAATTATAGTTTTGATGTTTGCTTTATATGACTATATGCTTCAACCAGTTTCTACTAAAAGTGAAAAAGTAGAATTTACTATAGAAGAAGGAGATAGCGTGTATGGAGTAGGATCTAAATTAGAAAGTGAAGGACTTATCAGAAGTTATTTTGCGTATAAAATATATGTTAAATTAAATAAAGTTACTGGCTATAAAGCTGGAATTTATGAGATAGATAAAAAATCTTCTACCAAAGAAATAGTTGCTGAACTAATGGGAAGATCCTATAAAAATGGTGGGAATCTGATTACTTTTAAAGAAGGAAAAAATATAAGAAACGTAGCTGAAACTATTGCTAAAAATACAAAGGTAACACAAGAAGAATTTTACGATAAATTAAATGATCAAGTTTATATTGAAAAACTAATTAATAAATACTGGTTTTTAACTGAAGATATAACTAATAGTGATATTTATTATCCTTTAGAGGGTTATTTATTTCCAGAAACTTATTCTTTCGGAAAAGACGATACAGTAGAAAAAATAATAGAAAAGATGTTAGATCAAACGGATAAAGTTTTTTCTAAATATAAAGATTTATTTGAGTCTAGTAAATATTCTATTCATGAAATTGCGACTCTATCTTCTTTAATAGAAAATGAAGGGGTTTATAGTGAAGATAGAAAACTAATTTCAAGTGTATTTTATAACAGACTAAATTCTAACATGTCTTTAGGAAGTGATGTTACAACTTACTATGCTTTTAAAATAGATATGGGTGAGCGAGATTTAACTAGGGCTGAAATAAATACCTATAATCCTTATAATACTAGGGGACCTAAAATGTCAGGCAAATTTCCTGTTGGACCTATTTCAAACTTTAGTGAAGATTCTTTGAAAGCTGCACTTATACCAAGTTCCAGTGATTATTATTATTTTGTTGCAGATAAAAGTGGGAAAACACATTTTTCTAAAACCTATGATGAACATCAAGAAATAATAAAAGAATTAAAAGAGTCTGGAAATTGGTTTGAATGGTAAGATAAAATAAAATGATGATTGAATTTTATTTTATTTAATGTTAAAATAAAAATATCTTATGAAAGATAGGAGTGATATTATGTCTTCGACTACTTATTTATTTAATATTGAAAATATTAATGAAGCTTTAGTAAAAGAAACTATTAAAGAAGTTTGTGAAGCTTTGGAAGAAAGGGGTTATAATCCAGTAAATCAATTGGTAGGTTATTTGATGAGCGGGGACCCTGGTTATATTTCTAATCATAAAGAAGCTAGAAATAAAATTTTAAAAATTGATCGTAGTAAAATTTTGGAAATTCTTATAAAGGAATATTTAGCTGAATGAGAATTTTAGGTCTTGATTTAGGAACTAAAACTTTAGGAATAGCAATAAGTGATAAAACAGAAACGATAGCAAGTTCACTTAATACAATACGTTTTGGTGAAAATAATTATGAAGAAGCTTTTTTATCACTAGATAAAGTTATAGATGAATATGGTGTTAACCTAATTGTTTTGGGGCTTCCTAAAAATATGAATAATACTTGTGGTGATGCGGTATCAAGAAGTGAGAATTTTAAGACAAAATTGGAAGAAAAATATAATATTCCTGTTTTATTTGAAGACGAGAGACTAACTTCAGTAATTGCAAATAGTGTGCTACTGAAGGCAGATTTATCTCGTAAAAAAAGAAAAGAAAAAGTGGATGGTTTAGCGGCTACAATAATTTTGCAAAATTATTTAGATAAAAGAAAGGAAGAAAAAAATGGAAAATAATGAAAATAAAAAAGATACAACATTTACAATTGTAACTGATGAAGGAAAAGAAGTGAAATGTGAAATACTTTTTACTTATGAAGATGAAAGAACAAAAAAGAATTATATGGCATATACAGATAATACTTTAGATGAAGAAGGTAATACTAAGGTTTTTGCTTCAATATATAATCCAGAAGAAGAAAACCCTGTACTTCTTCCTATCGAGACTGATGAAGAATGGAAAATGATAGAAAGTATATTAAATTCTTTATCAAATCAAGAAAACGAAGAATAATTTAAAAGATTAAAAAGTTTAAAAGTTATAGTGATAAAAACTATTTTTATCACTATATTTATTATAATTTAAAAGAAGTATGGTGGTGCTGATATGGATAATGAATATTATATTAAACAAATGGAAAAATATGCAGATGAAAAAGGTGTTCCTATTATGGAAAAAGATGGAATAGTTTTTTTATCTGAATTTGTTAAATTAAATAAGATTAAAAATATTTTAGAAATTGGTACGGCAATTGGTTATTCTGCTATTAATATGGCTTTAGCTGATGAGGATGTTAACGTCACTACTATAGAAAGAGATAAAACAAGATATATAGAAGCTGTTAAAAACGTTAAGAAGTTGAAACTTGATGATAGGATAACCCTTATATTAGCTGATGCCTTGGATTTTAATACAAGCGAAATGTATGACTTAATTTTTATAGATGCAGCCAAAAGCCAGTACATGAAATTTTTTACAAAATTTTCTAAGAATCTAAAGCCACGGGGCTATATAGTTACTGATAATATCAAGTTTCATGGTTTAGTATCTTCAGATAAAACTAAAATGTCAAAAAATTTAAGGCAATTAGTTTCAAAGCTAGAAAGGTATATTGTGTTCTTAAAAGATAATAAAGAATACAAGACTAGATTTTTTGATATAGGTGATGGGGTTGCTATTTCTAGGAGAAAGAAAAATGAACAAGAAGAAAATACTTACGAAAATTAATAATGAAATAGATTTTAATCCAGAATGTGATGGTTATATTCTTGGTTTTGAAAACTTTTCAGTTTGTTTTGAAAAAAAATTTTCATTATCCGAAATTAGGTTAGCTATAAAAAAATATATTGACAAAGAAATCTTTGTTGCGTTAAATAGACCTATATTTAATAAAGAAATAAATGATTACAAAGAAGCTTTGCTAAAGCTTGATAAATTAGGGCTTAAGGGAATTATTGTAGGTGATATAGCTGCCCTTACTTATGGCTTAAAAACTAATTTAATTTTAGACCAGATGCATTTAAATAATAGTTATTTTACGATAAATCATTATTACAATAATAATGTAAATGGAGTTATTCTAACTAATGATATTACTTTGGACGAGATAAATACTATTAAAGAAAATAGTAACGCTTTACTTTTTAAACAAGGGTTTGGGTTATCTCATCTATCTACCTCAGTAAGGAAACTAACAACTAATTATCTAAAATTTTCAAAAATTAAAAATGCTGATAAATATTATTTTATAAAAGAACCAAATAAAAATGATTATTATTATATTATAGAAGATGATTTTGGCACTCATATATTTGATTCTAAAGTACTTAATTTAAGTTTATACTTAGATGATTTAAATGTAGATTACATTATAGTTGATAGTTTTTTAATTGATAAAAATAAAATGGAAACTGTTTATAAAGCTTTTTCTTCTTTTGATAAAAAATTTCTTGTAAAATTAGAGAACGAACCTAATTATACTGAAGGCTTTATTAATAAAAAAACAATATATAAGGTGAAAAATAATGAATAAGAAAGTCGAACTTTTAGCTCCTGCTGGTAGTTTAGAAAAATTAAAGTGGGCTATTTTGTATGGAGCGGATGCCGTTTATATAGGCGGTACTAATTATAGTTTAAGAGCTAATGCTAAAAATTTTAATATTGAAGAGATAAATGAAGCCGTTTTATTTGCTCATAAACATAATGCTAAAGTTTATGTTGCGGTAAATATAGTTTTCCATAATGAAGATGTTAAGGGGTTAGAAGAATATTTGGTTACTTTAGAAAAAGTAGGAGTAGATGCAATTATTTTAAGTGATCCTTTGGTTATTGATTGTGCTAAAAAGTGTACTAAAAAATTAGAACTACATTTAAGTACTCAAGCTTCTGTTTTAAATAAAGATGCATGTTTGTATTTTAAAAAACAAGGTATATCAAGAGTAGTTCTTGCAAGGGAATGTAGTAAAGAGGATATTTTAGATATAATAAATTCTGTTGATATAGAAATTGAGTGCTTTATTCATGGGGCTATGTGTACCAATTTGTCAGGAAGATGCGTTCTTTCAAATTATTTTACCAATAGAGATGCTAACAGAGGAGGGTGCTGTCAAGTTTGTAGATTTAATTTTGATTTATATGATAGTAGTAAAGTTAAATTATCTAATGAACCAAACTTTTCGATGGCTCCTAAAGATTTATCTTTAGTAAATTATATTAAAGAGATGATTGATTTAGGAATCTCCTCTTTTAAATTAGAAGGAAGAATGAGATCAGTTTATTATATTGCAACACTTGTTTCTGTTTATAGGAAATTAATAGATATGTATTGTAATAATTCTTATGATGAAGCATATATTAAAAAAGCTACAAAAATTTTATATAGGTGTGCTAATCGTGATGTAGCACCTCAATTTTTTAATAAATTTCCTGGCGAGAAAGAACAATATTATAGTGGTAGACAAGAAGATTCTAATCAAGATTTTTTAGGAATTATAATAGGTTATGATGAAGCTAATAAAAAAGCTATAATAGAGCAAAGAAACTTTTTTAAACCAGGTGATAAAGTTACTATTTTTGGCCCTGGTATCGAAGATTATTCCTTTGTAGTTGAATCCATTATAGATGAAGAAGGTAATAACTTAGATGCAGCAAGACATCCTAGGGAAATTATTAAAATAAGTTGTGACCAAAAGGTTCCTATTAATTCAATATTACGTGTCAACTTTTTAGATTGACAAATATATGTTTTTGTAGTATCATTATACGAGTGTTTTATATAGAAGAGGTGAACGTATGAAAAAAGGCGAGAAAGAAATATATTTAACAAGTGAAGGTTTTTTAAAGTTAGAAGAAGAGTTAGATGATTTAAAAAAGGTAAAAAGGCCTGAAATTGTAAATGCAATAAAAGAAGCAAGAGCTTTGGGAGATTTATCTGAAAATGCTGAATATCATTCTGCAAGAGATAATCAGGCTAAATTAGAAGCTAGAATAAAAGAAATTGAATATACTTTAGAGCATGCAACAATTATCGAAAATAATAACGATGGTAAGGTTCGTGTAGGTTCAGTTGTAACAATTAAATATGCTGATGATGACGAAGAAGAAGAATATACTATCGTTGGTACTAATGAGGCTGACCCATTTGCTAATAAGATTTCTAATGAATCTCCAATTGCAATAGCTATCATGGGTAAAAATGCCGGAGATAAAGTTTCGGTTGAATCTCCTAACGGAAGTTTTGATCTAGAAATTTTAAAAGTAGCTTAATAATTTGTTGTAATATAAAAGTGTACATGAAAAAGGGTATGCTTTTATTTTTTTATAATTTGACAATGCGGTGTGATTTTGTTATAATACGCAGACAAATCAAATGGATGGGGGTTATTTTATGAAATTTGATAAAAAATTAGAAGCATACAAATTAGCAATTGAAAATATGTCTAAAGAAGAACGTTTAAAAGAGTTAGTTAAAATTTCTAAAAAAAATTACAATTTATCGAGTGGCGCAAGCTTATTTTTTGGGTATGGAAATGGTCTTGTATTGACTGTTTGTATACATGACCTAATGGAGGAGTTTGGGGTAGATTTTCCTTTTGCTATAGTTCCCTGTACAGCTGCTTTGTTTAGCACGCTAGTAAGTCTTCACTATTCTTTAAGAGAGTCTTCTTTAGCTAAAAAAGAAGAAATTATATATAGGTACATAGATAGTGATAAAAAAGAATTAGAAGAAGATAATAAAAATAAGTTAATTAAATAGCTATTTATTAGCTATTTTTTTACATGTTTAAAACATAATACTTGATAAAGAAATTTAAATAAGTTATAATACTTATTGTTTTAGGAGGAATTTAATTTATGGCAGAAAAGAAAGAAAAAAAAGCTAATAATGTTCACGAAGTAACGGTTACAATAGACGGGGAAAAGTGGAATAAAATTTTAGATGATACTTTTAAGAAAGTTGTTAAAACTGTTAAGATAGATGGTTTTAGACCTGGTAAGGTTCCAAGAGAAATTTTTGAAAAAAAATATGGAAAACAAGCATTAGTTGTTGATGCAGTAGATGTTGCTGTTAAAGATGCTTATGATGAAGCTTTAAAAGAGTTTAAAGGAGAACCTATTGTTAGACCTGGTGTTGCAGTTGAAAAAGCTGATGAAAATGGCGTAACATTTAAGTTTATTTTTACAACTAAACCAGAAGTTAAGATAAATAAATATACTAACTTAGGTGTTAAGGAACCAAAGGTTAAAGTAACTGATAAGGATGTTGAAGAAGAAATCGAAAATGCTAAAAAACAATATGCTGATCTTCAAATAAAAGAAGGAAAAGCTGAAAATGGAGATACAGTAGTAATTGATTTTGAGGGATTTGATGGTGATAAGGCCTTTGAAGGTGGTAAGGCTGAAAATTATGCTTTAGAGTTAGGAAGTAATTCTTTTATTCCTGGTTTTGAAGAGGCTTTAGTAGGTCTTAAGGCTGGTGATAAAAAGGATGTACATGTTACTTTCCCAGAGGATTATCATGCTGAAGAATTAAAGGGAAAACCAGTTGTATTTAAGGTTTTGGTTCACGAAGTTAAAACTAAGGTATATCCAGAGTTAAATGAAGAATTTTTCTTGGATTTAGGATTAGATGACGTAAAAACAGAAGAAGATTTTAAGAAAACAATAAAAGAAAATTTAAAAGTTCAAAGGGAATATGAAGCTGAAAATAAATATATTGATGAATTATTTGATGCTCTTCTTAAAGAAACTTCAGTATCTATACCACATGAATTAATTCATGAGGAAGTAGATAGAATGGTTAAAGACTATGAAGAAAGATTAAAAATGCAAGGAATTACATTAGAGCAGTTCTACAAGTTTACTAATTCAAGTGAAGAAGCCTTAAAATCTCAAATGCATGAAGAAGCTGAAAAGAGAGTTAAACTTCGTTTTGCAATCGATGAAATAATTGAATTAGAAAATATTGATGCTACTGATGAAGAAGTAGAAAAAGATGCCGAAGAAAAAGCAAAAAAACATAATATGGATAAAGATGAATATGTAAAAGCTTTTGGTGGCACTGAAATGTTAAAATATGATATAAAAGTTCAAAAAGTAATTGATATATTAAAAAAATAAAACACCAAATGGTGTTTTTTAATGCCAAATTTTACAGGTAAAAATTGGATGAAAAAAATACGACAATTTTCTTGACTTTTAAAGTTCTTAGTTTATAATAAAATGTAAAATTTGTAATTATTAAAGGGAGGATTTTATGGCTGAAACAAATTTACCAGTGATACTTTTAAGAGGAATAATTGTTCTTCCTTATTCAGAACTTAAAATAGATTTAGTAGATGAATTAGATACTAAAATAATAGAACTTGCTAACAAAAATCATAACGGATATGTACTTTTAATTTCCCCAAATAACTTTAAAAATGAAAAAGTTGAAATAAGTAAATTACCAGATTTTGGGATAATTGGTAAGATAGTTAAGAAAACAACATTACCTAATGGTTGTATAAGAGTTACTATAGAAGGTAAAAAAAGGGTAAAAGTAAAGGAAATTTTATCATATAATGAAGAAAATGATGTTTTCATAGGAAAAATAGGTACTCCTACTAGATATGCTTTGGAAGCGACTGATGAAGAAGCTTTACTAAGAAAATTAAAATTAGAATTAGAAAATTATATAACTATTGTACCTTATTCTTCTAATAGCATAATAGGTAAAGTAGGAAGTATAAAAAGTATTGATAAATTAGCAGATGTAGTAGCTAACTACATGCCAATTTCTTTTGAAAGAAAGTTTGAATATTTAAAAACTGTTAATCCTTATACCAGGGTTATGATGAACTTAGAAGATATACAAAAAGAACTTGACATTTATGAAATAGAAAAGAAGTTAGATATAGAGTTAAAAAAGGGTTTAGATAAGTCTCAAAAAGAGTATATCCTAAGAGAAAAAATAAAATTAATAAAAGAAGAGCTTGGTGATATATCTTCTAAGGATGATGATATCGAGGAACTAAAAAGTAAGATAAAAAAACTAAAAGCTCCTAAAAATATTATTAAAAAATTGGACCGAGAAATAAAAAAATATGAGTCAACTCCTTCAGCTTCTCCAGAAGTTGGTATCATAAGAAATTATATTGATATTATGGTAAATTTACCTTGGAATAATTACACAAAGGATAATACCAATCTTAAGAAAGTAAGAGAAACTTTAGATAAAAATCATTATGGTCTTAATGATATAAAAGAAAGAATTATTGAATACTTAGCGGTTAAATCTAGAAGTGTTTCAAATAAGGCACCAATAATTTGTTTGGTTGGGACCCCAGGTGTTGGTAAAACTACGTTAGCAAGGTCTATAGCAGAAGCTATGGAACGTAAGTTTGTTAAAATTTCTGTTGGAGGGGTAAATGATCCTGCTGAAATTATAGGTCATAGAAGAACTTATATGGGGGCTAATCCTGGTAGAATAATTAATGCACTAAAAAAATGTGGTTCAAGTAATCCTGTATTTTTAATCGATGAAGTTGATAAAATGACTAAAGATATAAAAGGGGATCCTGCTAGTAGTTTATTAGAAGTATTAGACCCAGAACAAAACGATAAGTTTTATGATAATTATATAGAAGAATCGTATGATTTATCTAAGATTATGTTTATTTTAACTGCTAATTATATAGAGCAAATTCCTGACGAGTTAAAAGATAGATTAGAGATTATTAAAGTATCTAGTTACACTGAATATGAGAAACTTTTTATAGCTAAAGAACATTTAATTAAGCTTGCTTGTTTAGAATATAATTTAACTGAAAATGATATTACGTTAGATGATGATATAATTTTACAGATGATTAGAAATTATACTAAAGAAGCAGGAGTTAGAGAATTAGAAAGGGTTATAAATAAAGTTATAAGAAAACATATAATTTCTTTGTTTGAATCTCCTGAAGAAGAAAAGATAAATGTTATTACAAAACAAAAACTTGAATTATTTTTAGGGAAAGCTAAATATGAAAATAATATGGTTTTAGAAGAAAATGTAGCTGGAATTGTTAATGGTCTTGCTTATACCGCTTTTGGCGGTGATATTCTTCCTTTAGAAGTTGTTACTTATCCTTGTAAAGAATTAAATACAAAAATTACAGGTAACTTAGGTAATGTTATGAAAGAAAGCGTGTCTATAGCTTTAGGTCATATAAAAAGTCATAGCAAGGAGTATAAGATAGATATTTCTAAATTAGATTCTTTATGTATTCATATTAATGCAATAGAGGGTGCGGTACCGAAAGAAGGTCCTTCAGCAGGTACAGCTTTAACAACTGCAATTATTAGTGCTTTAACTAATAAAAGTGTTTCTGGAACTTATGCTATGACGGGAGAAATGACTCTAACAGGAAACATTCTTCCTATTGGCGGAGTAAAGGAAAAAGTAATTGGAGCTTATAGAGCTGGTATTAAAATAGTTATAATTCCTAAAAGAAATGAGCATGATATAGATGAAATACCTAATGAGGTAAGAAGTAATATAAAAATAATATTAGCTAGCAAATATCAAGAAATTTATGAAGAACTCTTTAGTAGTAAGAAGAAGAAAATTTAGTTCTTCTTTTTTTTGTGATAAATTATTAAAAGATTTCTCGTTTAATTGAGGCTTAAAAAATAAAACAAAAATTTATAACAGAGTTTGTTAGTGTCAAAAATTTAAAAGTTAGAATTAAATAGCGCCATTTAAATTTATAGTAAAGTTTATTTATGCTTAATAGCGCTTTTTTTAGAGATATTTCAGTAATAGGGAAAGAAATTATCATTTCTTATTTTTTTTTACATATTATTTATTGAATGGAGATGAATATGTATGAAACAAATAATTCCTTTTGTAAAAGATATTGATTTTAATACTAAAATATCTGAAATAACCAGTATAGCTTTGGAACATAATCTTAAACTAGAAAATAATGATTCTATTGTAGGAACTTTTGATATAAGTGGTAAATATAAAATTAATGATGTTAGTGTAAATGAGGAATCTTTTGAAAAAGAATTAAATTTTGATATAACATTAGATGATAAGTATGATAAATCTAAAGTTATTTTTGATATTGATAATTTCTATTATGAGATAATAAATGATAATATTTTAAGGGTACACATTGATGTTTTAGCTAATAATCTTGTTTATTACAGGGAAGAGAAAAAAGAAGAAATAAAGCAAGAAGAAACAAAAGAACCTTACTTTGAGGATATTTCTAATGATATTAAAGAAGAAGACTTAAGAGAAGATAAAAAGGAGGATGAAAATATGATTATGGAAGAAAGTGTTTTAGAAAGTAGAACTGAGGAAAATAAAGAGGCACCTGAAAAAGAAGTAAGGGAAGAAGAAAACGTAAAAGAAGAAAGAAAAGGTGATTTTACAGCAAGTTTTATTAAAACAGAAGAAAAATATAGTACATATAAAATTCATATTATAAGAGAAAATGAAAATATAGATACAATAAAAGAAAAATATGGTACTACAGAAGAAGAATTATCTAAGTATAATAACTTAGATAGTGTAATACTAGGAACAAAACTAATTATTCCTATTAGTAATGAATAGTAATTTATTAAGAAATACCATTAGAAAGTACTCTCCTGGAATAAAAAAAGTAGAATATAGAAACAATGCTATTATTTATTCCGATAATGAACAAAACAAATTTGTAGCTAAAAAAAATAAGAATAATATATTAGATCTTTATAGGTATTTAAATTCTAGAGGTTTTGATTATTTAGCTGAATTAGAATTTTGTAATGATGAAGGTTATATTTATAGATATCAAAAAGATATTTTGACTCCTAATGAACAAAAAATGTCTGATTTAGTTAAGATTGCTGCTTTACTTCATAATAAGACTGTATACTATGTTGATGTTACTTTAGATGAAATTAAAGAAACTTTTGAAAAATTAAATAATAAAATTGATAATACGTTTAATTATTATGATGACGTAATTACAATGATAGAATCTAACGTTTACATGAGTCCAAGTGAGTATATGCTAGCTAGAAATTGTAATTCTATTTTTTCTTGTTTGAATTTTTGCAAAGAAAAACTTAATGAGTGGTATGAAATAATGGAGAAAAAGAGCAAGAAAAGAATAGTTTTATTACATAATAAACTTGATCCGAATCACTTAATTAAAAATAAAAATAATATTCTTATAAGTTGGGATAATGCGTCAAGAGATATCCCAATATATGATTTTATTAATTTATATAAAAAAAATTATAGTTCTTATGATTTTAATGAATTATATAGAGAGTATAAAAACAAGTTTCCTTTTTTAAAAGAGGAAACTATATTAATGTATATAATTCTTTTTATTCCAGATAAAATAAAGTTAGATTCATCTGAATTAAAAAATACAATAGAGGTAAGTAAGTTGTGTAACTATTTATATACAACAGATAAGTTATTTATGGAAAATGAGACAAAAAATAGCAAAATACAAGATAATAATATCAATGAATAATAAAAACACTTGAAATCTAGCGCATAATATAATGGTAACAATAGCTTGATAAAAAGTTATTATAGAAAAAACTATCATTAAAATTACAAATTTAGTTAATTTACCACCAAACAAGTTATTAGGACGCATGTAATCACCTTTTTGTATATTATATGTATTATAAAACTAATTTGCTAACCATATTTTCTTAAAAATATGGTTTTTTTTTGTAAAACATGTTATTATATATAAAGAGTAGGAGAGATTTTTATGTTAAATAATAAGGGCTTTGCAGTATCTGCAGTTTTATATACTTTGCTTATTGCGTTTTTGTTGTTTTTAGGGGTAGCACTAGCTTCTTTGGCTTCCTCTTCGGGACTAGTTGGTAATTCAAATAATGATATAATAGATGGCACTAATTTTGAGGTGATGCAAGTAAAATTAAATGGTTGTACGGAGGAATCTTGGAACCGTTCTAATGTTATTTTAAGAATTAAAAGTAGGTATGGTACTAAATATTGGCCTAAAGATTTTTCTGACAATAAAACAAGTGGCAATATTGAAGTTACATGTAATGGAGGTGTTTGTACTGTCCCTGTTTCTGAAGGTATGAATGTTACTGTTAAAGATAAAGTTAACGGTTCAGAACAAACTGTTATTTTATTTAATATTTGTAAATAGGACTTGTTAAAAAAGTTAAAATTTGTTATACTACATACATGTCATTTGCTTTGAACAAGAGGAGTAAACTAATTTAATATTATAGAGAGCTAACGATAGGTGGAAGTTAGTATATTATTTTGTTGAAGGTAGCTTGGGAGCTTAATTTTTGAAAGTAAGTAGAAAATTACGTGTGCCGCGTTAAGGCTATTAAGTGTATATCTTTAAGATATAAATTAAGGTGGTACCATGGGCTTAAAGTCCATCCTTTAGATAGGATGGATTTTTTTAATTTTATTGAGAAAGGAAGATTTATATGTTAGAAAAAAAATATAATCATAAGAGTGTTGAAAATGGTAAATATGATAAATGGTTAAAACATAATTATTTTAAAGCAGGAGATATAACTAAGGAAGCTTTTTCTATAGTTATTCCACCTCCTAATGTAACCGGTAAATTACATATAGGTCATGCTTGGGATACAACTTTGCAAGATATTATGATTCGTTATAAAAAAATGTGTGGATATGATGTTTTGTGGCTTCCAGGAATGGATCATGCTGCTATTGCAACTGAAGTTAAAGTTGTAGAAAAATTAAAAAAACAAGGAATTAATAAGAGAGATTTAGGAAGAGAAGGGTTCTTAAAGAAAGCTTGGGAATGGAAGGAAGAATATGCATCTAACATAAGAAAGCAGTGGGCTAAATTAGGTCTTAGCTTAGATTATTCTAGGGAAAGATTTACTTTAGATGAAGGTCTTAATAAAGCTGTTACTAAGGTGTTTGTTGATCTTTATAATAAAGGAATGATTTATAGAGGAGAAAGAATAATAAACTGGGATCCCGTTCAAAAGACGGCTCTTTCAAATGAAGAAGTAATTTATAAAGATGTTGAAGGTGCTTTTTACCATATTAAATATTTTATCGAAGGTACTGATGAGTATTTAGAAGTAGCTACTACAAGACCTGAAACCTTATTTGGAGATACTGCTGTTGCTGTTAATCCTAGTGACCAAAGGTATAAACACTTGATAGGTAAAAATGTAATTCTTCCAATAGTTAATAAATTAATACCAATAATTGGAGATGAACATGCAGATCCTTCTTTCGGAACTGGTGTTGTTAAGATAACTCCTGCTCATGATCCTAATGATTTTGAAGTAGGAAATAGACATAACTTACCAAGGGTTAAAGTTATGAACGAAGATGCGACGATGAATGCAAATGCTGGAAAATACGAAGGTATGGAACGTTTTTTATGTCGTGAAAAGTTAGTAGAAGATTTAAAAACACAGAATTTATTAATTAAAATAGAAAAAATAACACACAATGTTGGTCATTCTGAAAGAACTGGTGCTATGGTAGAACCTTATTTATCTAAGCAATGGTTTGTTGACATGGATGAATTATCAAAGAATGTATTAAAAAATCAACTTAATCCTAATACAAAAGTAAATTTTGTTCCCGAAAGATTTGAAAAAATTCTAACAAATTGGATGAGTGATTGTCATGATTGGTGTATTTCAAGACAATTATGGTGGGGGCATAGAATACCTGCTTGGTACAAAGATAATGATATTTATGTGGGCCTTAACGCTCCAGAAGGAGAAGGTTGGAAACAAGATGAAGACGTATTAGATACATGGTTTTCTTCTGCACTTTGGCCATTTAGTACGATGGGATGGCCAGATAATACTTCTGATTTTAAAAGATATTTTCCTAATGATGTGCTTGTAGCAGGTTATGATATTATTTTCTTCTGGGTATGTAGAATGGTTTTTCAATCTCTAGAATTTACTGGTCAAAGACCATTTAAACATTGTTTAATTCACGGACTTATTCGTGATAAGGAAGGAAGAAAAATGTCTAAATCTTTAGGTAATGGTGTAGATCCTATGGAAGTTATAGAAGAGTATGGAGCTGATAGTTTACGTTACTTTTTAACTACTAATTCATCACCAGGGCAAGATTTAAGATATGACGAGGAAAAAGTAAAATCTACATGGAACTTTATAAATAAAATTTGGAATGCTTCTAGATATGTCTTGATGTATGTAGATGATTTGCAAGTTATAAAGCTAGAAGGTTTAACAAATAGTGATAAATGGATTTTATCTAAATTAAATAAAGTAATTAAAAATGTTAGAGTTAATATGGATAAATTTGATTTTAACTTAGTAGGAAATGAGTTATATAAATTTATATGGGAAGATTTTTGTGATGTATATATAGAACATAGTAAATCTAGCACCCAAAATATAGGAACTAAATCAACTTTATTAACTGTATTAACAAGTATTTTAAAAATGTTACATCCTTTTATGCCTTATGTAACTGATGAATTCTATGAAGCTTTACCAATAAAAGATGCAGAGTCAATTATAATTAGTGAATATCCTAAATATAGTGAAGCATATAATTTTAGTAAAGAAGAAAAGGAAATTGATATATTAGTAGAAATAATTTCTAGCATAAGAAATATAAAATCAGAAAAAAATATCCCTAAGAATTTCGGAATCATCAATGAATTTAGTGAAAAATATAAGTATTTAATAGAAAATAATAAAAATATATTGACTAGCATACTTAAATGTGATATTATATTATCTTCTCCTGAAAAAAATATGATGTTGAATGTTTCATTTATATATGGTGATTTAATTTTATGCTATGAAGGTGAAACTTTAAAACAAGAAGATTTGGAGTTAATAAGAAAAGAAATCGATACTTTGGAAAAAAGTATCGAACGTAGAAATAAACTGCTTTCTAACGAAAATTATCTAGCTAAAGCTCCAAATAGTATTGTTAATCAGGAAAAGCAAAAATTGCTAGAAGAACAAGAGAAAAAAGAAATATTATTAAAAAAATTAAGTTAAAGAAAGTTTGGTGGTTTTGGATGATGTATTGTATGGAAAATATTGGAAGAACCTATGTAGATGAATCAAATGAAAAATATGATTATGATTTTTATGCTAGGTATTTGACACCATATGAACGTTATATTGGAATTGGTGATAAGGTATATTGTGACGAAGATACTAATAAAGCTTTTTTAGAAATTAAAAATTTGTATGAAGTTAGTAAATCTAGATTGGCAGAAGAATGGCAAGAAGAGGAAAAAGCTGCTGATGGGTTAATGTTTTTTATTTCATGTAATGTAGTAGGTCTTGAAAACAATAAATTTTATATAAACGTAGCTAATTTAAAGAAAAAAGCTGAAGAATATAGTGAATTAAAAAACAAGAAAGTAAATTGTCTTAAGAAAGGTGCTTTAAAGTAGCACCTTTTTTATTGCATAAATATTTTAATTAAGTTATACTTAAATATGTTAAGAGGTGTTTTATGAGACTTAAACATAGCTATTTTTACACGTTAAGAGAAGATGCTAAAGATGAAGAATCTGTTTCTGGAAATTTGCTTACCAGAAGTGGAATGATAAAGAAAAGTTCTAGTGGTGTTTATATGTATTTACCTTTAGGCTATAAGGTTATTAAAAACATTAATAAGATAATTAGAGAAGAAATGGAGAATATTGATGCTGGAGAACTATTAATGCCTTCGTTAGTGTCTGAAGATGTTTATGTAACTTCTGGAAGAAGAAAAATATTTGATGATGATATGTTTTCTTTGAAAGATAGGTTTGATAAATCTTATGTACTTGCTCCTACCCATGAGGAATTATTCACTATGGTTGCTCAAGCAAGAATAAATTCTTATAAAGATTTACCTTTTAGTATTTATCAAATACAAGATAAGTTTAGGGATGAGGCAAGGTGTAGATATGGTCTTATAAGAGTAAGAGAATTTTTGATGAAAGATGCTTATTCTTTTGATTTGGATGAAAAAGGACTTAATGATTCTTATAATGAAATGTATAATGCTTATAAAAAGATTTTTGCTAGATTAGGCATTAATTATAAAATTGTCAAATCAGATACTGGTTTTACTGGCGGGCTTTTATCAGAAGAGTTTCAAGCTTTAGCTGATATAGGAGAAGATAAATTAGTCATTTGTGAAGAATGTGGTTATGCAGCTAATGCTGAGGTCGCAAAATGTAGTACTTTAACAGTAAAGTCTGATGAAGAAATAAAAATTAGGGAGTTAGTTAAAACTCCAGACAAAAAATCTATTGATGAAGTATCTAGTTATTTAATGGAAGATAAAGAAAAATTTGTAAAAACTTTAATATATAATATTGATGGAAAATTACATGCTGTTTTGGTTAAGGGTACACATGAAGTTAATGAGGCTAAATTAAAAAAATTATTAAATGCTAATACTGTAGAATTAGCAAATATTGAACAAGTAGAAGAAGTAACAAATGCCAAATTAGGATTTGCAGGTCCTGTTGGACTTGAAATTCCAGTAGTGGTAGATAATGAAATTCTTAATATGAAAAATTTTATTGTAGGTGCTAATAAAACTGATTACCATTATAAAAATGTTAACTTAGAAGATTTTAATTATTTATATACAGGAGATATAAGGAATATTACTGAAAAAGATTTGTGCCCTAAATGTGGGAAAACTATAAATTTTAAATCTGGAATAGAAATTGCTAACACTTTTAAATTAGGAACAAAGTATTCTGAAGTTTTAAATCTTTCTTATTTAAACAGGGAAAATGAGTCTAAAAACGTATGGATGGGATGTTATGGCATTGGAATTGGTAGGTGCTTAGCAGCGATTGTTGAACAGAATAATGATAGTAAAGGTATTATCTGGCCTCTTGAGGTAGCTCCTTTTAAGGTTGCAATAGTTGTTGTTAATATGGAAGATGAGACTCAAATTGATGCAGCTAATTACCTTTATGGTGAATTTAAAAAGCAAAAAATATCTACAATATTAGATGACCGTGATGAAAGAGCTGGAGTTAAATTTAATGATATGGATTTAATAGGTATTCCAATAAGAATAACAATAGGAAATAAAATTAAAGAACAAATGGTAGAAATAAAGCAAAGAAAAAAGGATGATTTTGAAGAAATTTCATTATATGATGCATTAACTAGGGTTGAAGATATATTAGATGGTGAATAAAATAGCTAAAAAAGCTATTTTTTTTATTTTTTTTGTAAAAAAAACGAGGGTTTTTGAACTTTTTGTAGAATAATTGTTATGGAGGCATATTTTATGGAGAAAATTCCTTATGATATAATTCTAAATATTCAAAGAAAAGTAAACATTGTTGATGTTATAGCAGAATATCTACCTTTAGAACAAAAAGGAAAAAATTACTTTGCTATTTGTCCTTTTCATGATGATCACAATCCTAGTATGAGTATTTCTCCTGAAAAACAAATATATACATGTTTTGTTTGCGGAGCTTCAGGAAATGTATTCAATTTTGTTATGAATTATGAAAAGGTAAGTTTTACTAAAGCCGTTTTAATGGTTGCGGAAAAAGCTGGAGTTAACTTAAATTTAAAAGCAGAAAATAGTGAGAAAAAAATTGACAGCTCACTAGAAAAATATTATAAAATTTTTGAAATTGTAAATAAGTTTTATCAAAATAATATAAAAACTACTTATGGTAAAAAAGCAGTAGAGTATTTAAATAGAAGAAACTTAGATGATGCAGTTATAAAAGAGTTCCAAATAGGTTTATCTTTTGATGATAATTCTGCAAGCAAACTTTTAACTAGCAAAGGCTATAGTAATGAAGATTTGGAAAAAATAGGATTATGCGGAGTTAAAGATAATTTTTGCTATGATATATTTAGAAATAGAATAATGTTTCCTTTATCTGATTTAGAAGGCCATGTTATAGGATACTCAGGAAGAATTTATAATGGAGAAAATGATAATAAGTATGTTAATTCTAAAGAATCAATAATTTTTAAAAAAGGATTATTACTATATAATTATCATCGGGCTTTAAAATATGCTAGGGAAAAACATCAAATAATAGTTGTAGAAGGCTTTATGGATGTTATAAGATTATACACTATAGGAATTAAAAACGTAGTAGCTACCATGGGAACCGCAATAACTAAGGAACATGCTGACCTTATAAAAAAGTTATCTAAAAACGTTGTTTTATGTTTCGATGGTGATAATGCCGGACAGAAAGCTACTATATCAGCATTAGAGGCTTTAAATAAAATAGGATTAGATCCCAAAATAATAAGGTTAGAGGAAAATTATGATCCGGATGACTACGTTATAAATAAAGGGGAAAATAATTTTCTTGGACATTTAAATAATCCTTTATCTAGTCTAGAATTTAAAATGGATGTTAATAAAAAAAATATTAATTTTAACGACTTTGTAGAAATATCTAAATATGTTAATGAAATGTCGAAAGAACTTGAAAAAATTACGGATAAAGTAGTGTACGAATTAACGATAAAAAAGATTTCTAAAGAAACTAATGTTGATGTTGATACTATTAAAGCTTTAATTAATACGAATATTAAAGAAAAAAAAATAGTATATGAAAAACCTAAAGTAGCTATAGGAAATAAATATCAAAAGGCTGAAGAATTTTTGGTTTATTATATGCTTAGAAGTTCAGAAGCTATAAAATTATATCAAGATAATATTTCTTATTTTTCAAATAGATTATTAGCTAAAATAGCTATTCAAATACTTGAATTTTATAACAAAAATAATTATATTAATGTTACTGATTTTACTATTTTTTTAGAGGATAAAACTGATTTAATTAACGAGGTGTTAAGAATAGATAAGTTAAATCTTCCGGAAGAATTAAAAATAGAACAAATAAATGATTATATTAAGACAATTGAAGAAGGAATTGTTAAGGAAGAAATACGTAATTTAAAATTAAAAATAAAAACTGAAAGTGATATTACAAAAAAAATAAGTTATTTAGAAAAATTGGCTAAATTGAAGAAGGAGTGTAAGTAATGAACGAGATTAAAACTTTTGAACAAAGAAAAAAAGAATTATTAGAAAAGGGTAAAGAAAAAGGCTTTTTAACTTATGAGGAGTTAGCAGAGGCTTTAAAAGGGTTGGAATTAGATAGTGATTCTTTAGATGATTTATACAATACTTTTCATGATAATAATATAGAAATTATTTCTGAAAATTTTGAGGATGAAGGAGACGTAGAAGATGAAGGTGATGCCTTGGTCTTAGAAGATGTAGCTCTTCCTAAAAATGCAAATATAAATGATCCTGTAAGGATGTATTTAAAAGAAATTGGTAAAATAAGTCTATTAAGTTTAGAAGAAGAACTTAAATTATCAAAAAGAGTAGAAGAAGGGGATGAAGAAGCTAAAAGAACTTTGGCTGAATCAAACTTAAGACTTGTTGTATCTATTGCTAAGCGTTATGTAGGTAGAAATTTATCATTTCTTGATTTAATTCAGGAAGGTAATATTGGACTTATGAAAGCAGTAGATAAGTTTGATGCATCAAAGGGTTATAAATTTTCTACTTATGCTACTTGGTGGATAAGACAAGCTATTACAAGGGCTATTGCAGACCAGGCTAAAACAATTCGTGTTCCAGTACATATGGTAGAAACTATAAATAAATTAAAAAGAGTACAAAGACAATTAACACTTGAACTTAACAGAGAACCTAGTGAAGCTGAAATAGCTAAAAAGATGGGTACAACAGAAGATAAAGTAAGAGAAATATTTAAGATTTCTCAAGATCCTCTATCTTTAGAAACTCCTATCGGAGAAGAAGATGATTCGCATTTAGGTGATTTTCTTAAAGATGAAAGTAGTATGAGCCCAGAAGAATATGCTATTAACGAAGTATTAAAAGATGAGATAGAAGAAGTTTTATGTACGCTTACGCCAAGAGAAGAAGAAGTTTTAAAATTGAGATTTGGTCTTCATGGCGGAACTTGTCATACACTAGAGGAAGTAGGTAATATGTTTGGTGTCACAAGAGAAAGAATAAGACAAATAGAGGCTAAAGCTTTAAGAAAATTAAGACATCCTTCTAGATCAAGAAAGTTAAAGGATTATTTAAGTGATTAACGGGATAAAATTATCTAAAAGATTGCAAGCTATTGCTAACATGGTTAGTAAAGGAAGTATAATAGCAGATATAGGCTGTGACCATGCTTTTTTAGATATATATTTAATTCAAAACAAAGTAATAAAAAAATCTTATGCTTGTGATGTAACGGAAGGGGCTTTAAATCAAGCTAAAAAAAATATATCTATATCAAATGTTAATAATATTGAATTAAGATTGGGCGATGGTTTAAGTGTTATCTCTAAGGAAGATAATGTAGATACCATTGTTATGGCAGGATTAGGTAGTTCCAAAATAGTTGAAATTTTAACTAGTGGTATTAGTATTTTAAATGGAATTAGTAACTTAATAATTCAGTCTAATAATAAAGTTCCAGATATAAGAAGAAAAATTACTAAATTAGGATATTTTATAGAAGATGAAAAGCTGGTTGAAGAAAGAAATAAAATTTATACTGTTATAAAATTTACTAAGGGAAAAAGGAAATATAATAGTAAAGAGTTCCTTTTTGGACCTATTTTACTTTCTAATAAAGATAAGATATTTAATAAATGGCTTAATAGTGAGATTATTAAGTATAAATCAATATTAAAAAAATTACCAAAGAAAAATATTTTAAAAAGACTAAAGGTTTTAATCTTAATAATAGAAATTAATAAACAAAGAAAATGTCATTAAAATGATGTTTTTTTTATTGTATTCTTGACCATAATTATTAAAAATGTTAGTATTTAATTATAAGGAAGGTATTGATATGAATAGAGATAAATTTAGATTTATAAAAACTCATAAAATTATGACTTTTGTAGTAGCAGCTATTTTAACTTTAACTATAGGCTATGCTATATTTAGTGAATCTATAGACATATTAGGACTTGCTTCTACGGGAAGTAGCAATTTTAATATAGTGTTTGATAGAGTAGGACAAATAGAAGAACATGAAGCTACTGGTACCTCGGCAAATATCGTTGATGCTGGAAAGAAACTTGAAATAAGAGTAGAACATTTAAAAATGCCATCATCTTATGTAGAAATACCTGTTGTAGTTAAAAATAAAGGTGATATAACAGCAAAGGTAAAAGAAATTAAAACAAGTGGCCTTGATACAACAGATATTAAGGTAACTTATGAAGGATTGCTTTTGGAAGATGTCTTAAATCCAAACGATGAAAGAAGTTTAAAAATTACTGTTACTTGGGATATGTCTTCAGTAAATCCTAACGTGGTTGCAGATTTTACGATTGAAATAGTATATGAGCAAGTGGTAGGAGAAACAACTACTTCTGCCCCAACTGAGATAGTTGATAACAGATTTATTTATGAAGGAACGAAATTAATGGGATTATCAGCTGAAGGAGAAGAATACTTCAAAACCAATAAAGAATTAATTATTCCAGAGGGAACAACAGAAATAGCAGATGGTGCATTTTTAGTGCCTTATGGGTATACTGGTACTATACCGAATTTTGAAACATATGAGTCAGCAACAGATGAATTAATAGAATATAATAGAAAAAATAGTAGATTAAGTGGAGCAACTATTTCTTTTCCTAACTCTCTTAGAAAAATTGGGAATTCTGCATTTACTGGCTTATCGCTTACCGGAGATTTAACAATACCAAATAATGTTGAAGAGATTGGAGTATATGCTTTTTATTTAAATAATTTTAACGGAAATTTGAAATTACCAGAAAAACTAGAAATTATTAAAGACTATTATTTTGCAGCAAATCAATTTACAGGAGATCTTTTAATGCCAAGAAGTATTGAAGAAATAGGAATTTCAGCATTTCAAATGGCAGGATTTAACGGAAGATTAATTTTGTCTGAAGGATTAAAAAAAGTTGGTCACTATGCTTTTTACACGTGTAATTTCATTGGTGATTTAGTGATACCAGATAGTGTTACAGAAATAGGTGGAGTTGCTTTTGGAAGTGGTTATACAGGCAGTTTAACTATATCAAAAAATTTAACAGAAATACCTAAAATGGCTTTTATTGGAACTGGTTTTACTGGAGAATTATATATACCGGATAACATAGCTAACATTGATTATGGAGCTTTTTGGGAATGTAATAATATCACATCCATATCTATATCGTCAGGTACAACATATAAAGAAGTTGCATCTGGTGGTGATAGACCATCCTTTCCAACAGGAATACCGATAAATGTAAGATAAATAAAGACTTAGCTAATTTTTAAGCTAAGTCTTTTATAAAAAGAAAGTAGGTTCAGGATAGGTGTTTCTTTCTTGTGCACTTGAAATTTCATCTATATTTGTATTAGTTTCTTGACTTGTGGTGTTAATGTTGTTATTATTTGAATTACTATTTATGTTTCTATTTGAATTATCACTCTTAATATTTGAATTCATAAATTCTTTACCTATTTTACCAAGTGTTCTTATGTTTTGAAACACAGGTTTTACTTGGTAATATAAAGGAATCGCCTGGTTAACTACATTTAGGGTTTTTTGAGCGTTTGTAAGCAGGGAAGACCAATTTATTTTTCCAAGCGCTGAAGCTGCAGAGCTAGCTTTGGAAAGATTAGCTGCCGTCCCTAAATTTGACAAGCCATTTGCTAGTGGTGCCGCTTGACTAAAAGATCCTGGCATCATATATGGAAACTGATTATACATTATTATTTCACCTCTAATATATTATATGTATCTAAGTGTCATGGTTAATAACTTTGTAAAATTTGTTAATAATTATTTTATTATTTTTAATTGTGTGTTATAATAATTTAGAAGATAGGAAGGTGTTTTTATGTCTGTAGTAGATATATTGTTATTACCTTTTGTATTTATATATAAGGGTTTCGTAACAGTATTATTATTACCATATTATTTGGTCAAGGGAGTTATGGGTGTAG
This sequence comes from uncultured bacterium, assembly GCA_949285875.1. Classification (GTDB taxonomy): domain Bacteria; phylum Bacillota_I; class Bacilli_A; order RF39; family UBA660; genus Aphodocola. The sequence goes on from CASDZZ010000003.1 coordinate 62,042, forward strand.
GAGGTTCTTCTAGTGCTCAAAAAGAAGCAAAATTTAAAATTGATACAAAAACAGAAATTAAAGATGGAAAGTTAGTTAAGACTGTAAAGCAGGTTCATAACCCAGAAAATGCTGCTCTTTTAACTGCTAAGAAACAAGAAACTGTATCGAGTGCTAAAGAATTTAATGGTGTTGAACAGCAAATAAAACCTGTTGTTATGCCAGAAATTAAACAAGGTGAGGAAATTAAAGTAATTAATCAAGTTCGTTCTGCTTATAGTAAGCCAGTTACTCCTCCAAAAGAAACTGATCCTGTTAAAATTGCTGCGGTAAAAAAAGAAAAAACTTTAAAGCAGCAAAAGGAATTTGAAAGATTAGTAGCTAAGGCAAGAGAAGAAGAAGCTAAACGAGCTAGAGAAATGGAAGCTATCAGAGCAGAAAGAGAAAAGAAAGAACAGGAAAGAAAAGCTAAAGAGTTAGAAAAAGCCAAACGTGAACAAATAGAAGAAGAGGAATATGAAAAAAGAATTCAAGAAAGAATTAAAAATGGTGAACCAGTAACTTTTGGTGATAAAATAACAGCATTTTTTAAAAAATTGAATCATAATCCTAAGGAAGAGTTAGAGTTAGAAGCTAAGAAAACTGTTTTGGATGAGCAATTTAAAGACAAGAAAAATGCGGCTAATAGAATGGATAAAGCTTTAGTTTTTGACTATATAGCAAGAAATCCTAAAGGACAATTAGAAAAAAGTAGTATAGAAGCATTATCAAGGGTTGATGTGCATTCATTTTTAGAGGCTGAAGGCTATGAAGTTTATGATATTACGATAGCTAAATCTTCTAATGTTAATTTAATAGCTTTTAAAATGAAAAAGAGTAAGTTGATATTTTATTTATCACAACTTTCAGCTTATTTGAAGTCTGGTATTGCTCTTGCTGAAGCGGTTAAAATTATAGAGAACCAAGCTAAAAATACTAACGAAAAAAAGGCCTGGAGAGCGGTGTACTATGATTTGTCAATGGGAGATGTATTAAGTTCGGCACTAGAAAAAAGAAAAGAAGTGTTTCCTAAACTACTTATTAACATGATTAAAACGGCAGAGATGACTGGTAATTTAACTGAAACTTTAGATGATATGGTTGAATATTATACAGAATCTGAGCAAACAAAGAAACAAATGAAATCTGCTATGATGTATCCTACGGTAGTAACGCTTTTTGCTGTTGCGGTTGTTACGTTTATACTTATGTGGGTAGTTCCACAGTTTGTTGCAATATATGCAGATATGGATAGTGAATTACCAACAATTACTAAAATTGTCATTGCAATTAGTGATTTTATTAAATCTTATTTAATAATAATTATAGTTATATTTATTGTATTAGTTTTAATATTGTCTTATATGTATAAAAATGTTAAATCATTTAGAAGATCACTTCAACAATTTGCTATGAACTTACCTGTATTTGGAAATATTATTATATATAATGAGGTAACCGTATTTACAAAAACATTTGCTAATTTAATTAACCATAATGTTTTCATAACTGACACAATAGATGTTTTAAGTAAAATTACTGATAACGAAATTTATAAAAGGTTAATTTTTGAAACATCAAGAAATCTAACTAAGGGTGAATCTATTTCTAAAGCTTTTGAGGGACATTGGGCTTTTCCTGATATTGCTTATCAAATGCTTATTACTGGAGAGAAGACTGGTAGATTAGGACCTATGATGGAAAAAGTTTCTGATTATTATCAGGAACAGCATAGAAATATTATAAATCAGATGAAAAGTCTTATAGAACCAGCTTTGATTGTATCTTTAGCTTTGATTGTTGGTGGAATATTGTTATCTGTTATAATTCCAATGTTTGCTATGTATGATAATTTATAGGAGGAACTATGAGTTTGCAACTAATTAATGGAATATTTGTGTTTATAATAGGAACTGTTTTTGGTTCCTTTTATAACGTAGTAGGTTATAGAGTACCTAATAATATGTCGATATCGTTTCCAGCTTCACATTGCCCTAATTGCAATCATAAATTAAAATTTTATGAGCTTATTCCTATTTTTTCTTATATATTCCTAAGAGGAAAATGTTTTAAGTGTAAGGAAAAGATTTCTTTATTTTATCCTTTTTTTGAATTTTTGACAGGGATATCATTTTTACTTTCTTATATTGTTTTTGGCTTTAGTTTTGAATTTCTTATCGCTATAACATTCCTTTCTATTTTAATCATAATTACGATAAGTGATTTAAAATATTATATTATTCCTGATGAAGTTTTAATTGTAGGGATAATTTTGATTATAGTTGAAAATATTATTCGTATAATATTTAGTGATATTAGTATAATGGATGGTTTAATATTTCCTTTGTTATCTGCATTAGCTTCTTTTTTGACACTTTATTTATTTAAACTGTTTGGAGACTTTGTTTTTAAGAAGGAAAGTTTAGGTGGAGGAGACATAAAATTATTATTTTTCATAGGGTTAGTTTTAGGTTATGATATGTCAATTGTCACGATTTTTATAGCTTCATTCATTGCTCTACCTCTATCTGTTGTTACGTTAATAAAGGAAAATAAAAATGTTATTCCATTTGGGCCTTATTTATCATTTTCCGCAGCTATCATATTATTATTAAAATTAAATTTAAATTTATTATTAAGTATTTTTACAGCATAAAAAAACCATTTATACGTATTGAAATGCACCCCTCTGGGGAGACATTTCTAAAAAAACTATAATATGATAGAATACACTTCCGAAAGGAGGTGTTTTCTTATGGCTTCAAAAGGTCA
>CASDZZ010000004.1 GCA_949285875.1 uncultured bacterium
CTGGAGGTGGATTCGCTTCCAAGGGTTGGGCTGTTCGCCCATTAAAGTGGCACGCGAGCTGGGTTCAGAACGTCGTGAGACAGTTCGGTCCCTATCCGTTGTGGGCGTTGGAAAATTGAGAAGATCTGTCCTTAGTACGAGAGGACCGGGATGGACTTACCTCTGGTGTATCTGTTGTAGCGCCAGCTGCAGCGCAGAGTAGCTATGTAGGGAATGGATAACCGCTGAAGGCATCTAAGTGGGAAGCCAACTTCAAGATGAATTTTCCTGTTTTTTAAAAACTAAGATCCCAGAAAGACTATCTGGTTGATAGGTTAGAGGTGGAAGCGTAGTGATACGTTGAGCTGACTAATACTAATAGATCGAGAGTTTAACCCTATTAATTTGTTGACCATATTATCATGTTTTCAGAGAATTATTTCTCTATATTTTATTGGTGACTATAGCAAAGTGGATACACCTGTTCCCATCTCGAACACAGAAGTTAAGCACTTTTACGCCGACGATAGTGTAAGCGAAAATAGGAAGTTGCCAATTTTTTTTATGCTTAAAAAAGTCACTTTATCTTAGTGACTTTTTTCTATACAAATGAAAAATTTTATTTAATAATACACATTTAAAAGGCAGTGTTTACTTTTTTTCTAAACACTGCTCTATCATAGAAATAACTACGTTATTAAAGGATGTATTATTATCTTTTGCGATTTTTTCTATTTCTTTAATCAATTTTTCTTTTATGTATAGTGATTTATAGCCAGCTGGCTCTTTTTCTTTTGTTCTTTTTGGAACAAATGGCATAATATCACCCCTCTCTTAAATTTTAATATATATAGGTTACTACATGATATATGAGAATTTTCTGGTATTATATTATTATTAGTTATTTTTTATAATAAATATAAGAGGCGTTTTATGAAGTTTTTGGAATCAAAGTTGTATTGTAAATATGTAATTAGTGAAATTTGTGAAAAAATTGATATTTTGAGAAAACAAAATTTTTTTGATAGTGATTTAGAAGATACTTTATTTGAGTCATATAAAAAGTTAGAATTTATACTTAACGGAGAGTTTGATAATATTTAAAAAAAATGTATTAATTATTGTATTACTTCTTTTTTTTTTGCTATAATGTTTATGGTGATTAATATGGAATATAAAATTACAACTAATTCTGAACAAGAAACTTATGAATTAGCTCAAAATTTTGAATCTGAAAAATTTAATAATATGGTTATTTGTCTAATTGGAGAATTAGGAAGTGGTAAAACAGTTTTCACAAAAGGTTTTGCTAGTGCTTTAGGTATTGATGAAAATATTACTTCTCCTACTTTTAATATTATTAAGGAATATAATTCAGGTGAAATGAATTTGTATCATATGGATGTTTATCGTTTAGAAGGTGATACTACAGATTTAGGGTTAGAAGAATATTTAAAGAAAGATGGTATAGTTATAATTGAATGGGCTGATATGATTTCTTCTGAACTACCTGAGGAACGTTTGGAAATTAGATTTAAAATTAGTGGTGAGGAAAGAAGAAATTTGGTTATTACTCCATACGGAAGTAAATATGAAGATTTATGTGAGGAAGTACTTTGATAACTTTATTTGTTGATTCTTCTTCAAAATATTTAAAAATTGCCCTTTCAGAAGATGATAAATTAATTACTTCTAAAATTGTTAATTCTCATTCTAAACACTCTAATTTTTTAATAAAAGAAATAATAGAAATTTTGAGTGAAGCAAATCTAACTATAAATGATATAGATAATTTTATTGTATTGAATGGTCCTGGTAGTTTTACTGGCTTAAGAGTAGGAGTTACTGTTATTAAAACTTTATCATGGGCTATGAAAAAGAAAGCTTATCAGTTAGGTAATTTAAAGGCTTTATCATTACATGATAATGGAGAAGTAGTTATTTCGGTAATCTATGATAAAGATGAAGCTTCTTATGTAGGTATATATGGTGATGAAGTAAAGGAAGGATATTGTACTGTTAGTGAAGTTTGTTGTAATTTAAAAAATAAAGAAATTGTAATTGTTACCCTTGAAGAAAATCAGTATGTAAATAATTTAAAAGCAAAGCTATTATTAGATAATATTGTAAGGGTTAACATTATAGAAAATTATAATTATTTAAAAGTCATAAATTATGCTTTAAGTTGTGATAGTGTAAATCCTCATATATTAGAACCTGTTTACTTGAAAAAGATTGATGCGGAGAAAAATAAAAAGTGATAAGAAAATATGAAGATAAGGATATAGAATATATAGTTTCACTCGGAAAAAATCTACACCAAAATTTTAAATTTCATTTGGATACTTTTTCTAATTGTTTAGTATATGAATTTGAAAATAAGATTATTGGATTTATAATATATTCTATAATTTATGAAAGAGCCGAAATAGTAGATATAATTATAGAGGATTCTTTTAGAAGAAAAAAGTTTGGTTTTAAACTTCTAAACAAGGTAATTGATGAATGTTTAGAAAATAATTGTATTAATATTACATTAGAAGTTAATGAAAACAATCAAGCTGCTCTTGATTTTTACTATAATGTTGGATTTAAAATCGTAGCTAGAATAAATCATTATTATAGTAATGGGCAAGAAGATGCTTATCTAATGGAGAAGAAATTAAGGTGATAAAATGAAAGATACTTATATATTTGCCATTGAAACAAGTTGTGATGAAACAAGTGCTAGTATTATAAAAAATGGAAATGAAGAAATTTCAACGGTTGTATTATCTCAAATTGATATACACAAAAATTTTGGCGGTGTAGTACCAGAAATAGCTAGTAGAAATCATACGCAAGCTATTACTTTGGTTTTTGAAAAAACTTTAAAAAAAGCAAATATGACGATGGATAAAATAGATGCCATAGCGGTTACTTATGGGCCAGGTCTAAATGGTTCTCTACTGATTGGAATAGAAGCTGCAAAGGCACTAGCACTCGCTAATAATAAACCATTAATACCAGTTAATCATATGGCGGGTCATATTTATGCTAATAAATTTAGTGGGGAGTTTAAATTTCCGCTTCTTGCATTAGTTGTTTCCGGAGGACATACAGAGCTTATTTACATGGATAAAGAATATTCTTTTAAAAAAATTGGTGGGACTCTTGATGATTCTGTTGGTGAAGCTTATGATAAGGTGGCTAGAGTTATAGGTATTCCTTATCCTGGTGGACCATTAATTGATAAAATGTCTAAGATTGGTAACAGTAGCTACAAATTACCAACTCCTAAAGACGATGATTCTTTTGATTTTAGCTTTAGTGGTATAAAAAGTGCTGTTATTAATTTAGTTCATAATGAAAAACAACGTGGTAAAGAAATTAATAAGGAAGATTTAGCTAAATCATTTCAGGATACTGTTGTTAATATATTAGTTAAAAAAACTATTAGAGCTATAAAAAAATATAATGTCAAGCAGTTATTATTGGCTGGTGGTGTCTCAGCAAATAGTGGGTTAAGAAATCTACTTGATATTGAATGTAATAAGTTAGGAATAGAACTTTTAAAGCCTGAAATTAGGTATTGTACTGATAATGCTTCTATGATTGGTGCTGCTGCTTATTATGCCTATTTAAGAGGAGATAGAGCAGATTTTAATTTGGAACCAAATCCAGGGTTAGATTTAGAAGAGGGTGATAATTGTGAAAAATAATAGAGGATTTACTTTGGTTGAGTTATTAGCTGTTATTGTTATAATGGCGATAATAATTGCACTAGCTGCTCCTAATATTAATAAACAAATTAAAGAAGGAGATAAAAAACAAAAGGACGTTTTAAACCAAAAAATAGAAAATGCTGCACATATGTATGCCGGAAAATATTATGCTGATAAAATCGTTAATGAAGAATATATAGAGTTTACCTTACAATCACTAGTAGATGATGGACTAATTAATTTAAAGGGAAAATGTCGTGATAAGTTAGAAGCAAAAATATCAATATCTGACGGTAGTTTTGATTATCGTAATATAAAGGCTTCAGATTGCTACGCTGGTTAATAATAAATATCAAAAAAAGAATGAATAATCATTCTTTTTTTAGTTTATTTTCAATAAATAAGATTATGAAATAAAGTATACTAGTTAATATGCAAAGCAAAATAATTCCGGCCATAACAAGGTTTGTGTTAAATACTTGTGAACCATAATTTATTAAATATCCTAATCCTTGTTTTGATACTAAAAATTCTCCCATGATAACTCCTACAAAAGTCATACTTAAATTTATCTTCAGTGAACTTATAATAGTAGTTATGTTAGAAGGAAAAACTACTTTGTTAAAAATTTGAAATTTGTTAGCATGAAAGCTTTTAAGCAAATTAATACTATTTTTATTAGTGTGTTTAAAACCTACATAAATACTTATTATGGTTGATATTACTGAAATAAGTAGAGACATCATAATTATTGAATTTTGGTTAGCTCCTGCCCAAATTATTATTATAGGGCCTAAAGCTATTTTAGGTAAGCTATTTAATATTGTTAAATAAGGATCTAGTACTTTTGGTATAAAAGGAAACCACCAAAGTAAAGCGGCTACAAATATTCCTATTATTGAACCTAGTCCAAAACTAATTAAAATTTCTTTTAAAGTTACCCACATATGAATTAATAAGTCGTTACTTTTCCACAAATTTGTAATAGTTTCAAATATTTTTAAAGGACTAGAGAAGAGAAAACTATTTATTATTTTATAATTGGATAATATTTGCCATAAAGTTATAAATAGTATAAGTAAGAAAATTTGAACAAAAATCACTTTTGCTGTGGAAAACTTTAATTTTCTTAAATATTTTTCATGTTCTTTATTTGTCATTTTGCTCCAAATCCTTCCATATCAAGTTATAATAAAAATTAAAATTTTCATCTTTTCTATTCTCACTAGGAATATTTTTATTTTTTAAATTTATATCATAAATATTTTTAATTTTAGCGGGGGTATTACTTAGTACAATTACTTTATCACCCATACTTATTGCCTCAGCAATATCATGGGTAACCATAATAGCTGTTTTATTTTCTTCTTTAATTATGTTATAAACATCATTAGAAACATTTATTCTTGTTTGATAATCTAGGGCTGAAAAAGGTTCATCTAGTAATAAAATATCAGGTTTTATAGCAAGAGTTCTGATTAAAGCAACTCTTTGTCTCATTCCCCCAGATAACTCTTTTGGATAGTTTTTTTCAAACTTTGATAGTCCGTATTTTTTTAAAAGATATTTAACATATTTTATATTTTTCTTGTTTAGACTTTTTTGTATTTTTAAACCCAATAAACAATTTTCTAAAACATTTAGCCATGAAAATAAAGTGTCTTCTTGAAACATATATCCTACTTTAATATTTTTGTTTTCAAAAGATATTTCTCCCGAACTTTTTTTTTCAAGGCCTCCAATTATGGATAAAATAGTAGATTTACCACATCCAGAAGGTCCTACTAAAACAATAAATTCATTTTCATTTATTTTAAAATTAATATTTTCTACAGCACAAATAGATTGTTTTTTAGTTAAATAATTTTTGGATAAATTTTTAATTTCCAAAATTGTTTTCATTATATTTCCTTATAAACTAATTTATCATATGGAGCTTTTTTTTCTAATTCACCAGCACTAATCATTATTTCTTGCAAGTGATTAAAATCTTTTTCTGAAATCTCTGTACTTTCAGCCCAAGCATCATTTGTTTTATATCTTTCAATTATTTTTTCTAAATCGTTGATAGAATTTTCTGGGAAGAAGTTAGAAATATCTTTTGCTATTACTAAAGAGTCTGTATTTTTTACGTACTCTAAACCTTTATCTATAGCTTTTTTAAATCCGTCTATTATTTTAGGATTATCTTTTATAAAACTTTTTTTAGCATTATAGCTTGTGTAAGGAACTTCTCCTCCCCACTTTCCAACGTACCCAACTACATAACCTAAACCTTGTTTTTCAACACTTAGTGCATTAGGTTCAAAAAGAGTTACAAAATCTCCAGTACCTCCTATAAATGCACCTTCCATAGCTGCAAAAGCAACACTAGTATCTATTTCTAAATCTTTCTTAGGATCTATACCATTTTGTTTTAATCCCCATTCAAAGGTCATTTCTGGCATACCGCCTTTTCTTCCACCAATTACCTTTTTACCTTTTAAATCTTCTAATGTGAAGTTTTCATATTTCTTTCTTGAAACTAGAAATGAACCATCTCTTTTTGTTAATCTAGCAAAATTAACCAGGTAATCTTCTTCTCCACTATTATATACATAAATAGTAGCTTCACTTCCGCAGAAACCAATATCTACATCTCCTGATAAAACTGCAGCTGTTACTTTATCAGCTCCAGAAGCAAGAGTAAGATCTATATTTATTCCTTCATCTTTAAAGAAACCTTTATTCATAGCAACATATGCAGGAGCATAGAATATAGTGTGTGCAACTTCTGCTACTCTTACTGTTTTAACACTAGAGCTTTGTTTTTTAGTATTATTTTCCTTATTTATAATTAATAATATTGATATCAATAAAAATGATAACAAACACACAAAAATTATAATTTTATTTTTCATAAATCCTCCTTTTCCATTATTAGTATATTCTTTAATTAAAGGTAGGGTAACTTAAAAAAAATAGTAAAAATCTATATTTACATAGACTCTTTTTTATTTTATAATTTATGGTATAAATAAAGTAGGGATAAAGGATGAAAAATACACAGAATACCAGATTTATTAACTTGGATGATAAACAAAAAATAAATTATATTAAAACTCTTTTTTGTAATTCTGATTTGATTACGGCTCTAGAATCTATTCTTAAAGATGAGAAAAAGGATTTAACAATCATAAAAAAAGTTTTAGACGTAATAAAAGAACCTTTAATTATTGAAAAGTTAAAAAAAGATAATTTTCTTAAAGATGAAAAAAGTACAAAATTATTTGTTTATTCTAAAATTATTAGTATTTTAACTTTCTATGGTAAAAGTGTTATTTTAAATGAATTTTTTAAATCTATTGATAAGAGTACTTTAAAAGAAATAGCTAAATACGAGTATGAAAACAAAACAGACACTTCAGTAAACAATAAAATATTTATGAAGTATTGTAGTAAATATAAACCTTCTAAAACTGCTGATCAAAATTTTGACACGGAAGTACTACTACTTACTACTGAAATGGAGAAATATAATGAAACGAAACAAAATAACAAAAAAAATAAGAAGTTTTTTTATGTTATAACATTTATTATTTTATTTTTATTATTTCTTTTATCTATATTTTTTTATCAAAATATTAAAAAGGTAAAAAAGTATGAAGGAAGAATTTATCCTGGGATTTTTATAAATGATATGAGTCTTTCAGGAAAAAAGTTAGAAGAAGCCATTTTTCTTATAGATAAAGAAAAAGAAAAAATAGAAAATGGCACCATAACGGTAGCTAATCCTAATGGTGATTATAAATTTACTTATAAAGAAATAGGAATAAAAATTGATTCTGATTATGTTGCACAGGAACTATTAAATTATAATGAAAACCTTTCCTTTTTTAAAAAAATAAAAATGATAAGAAGTAACAAAAGGCAAAAAAACTTTTATTTAAAAGGTTATTTTGATGAAACTTCGATAGATAGTTTTGTTGTTACTTTAGAAAAGAAACTTAATACAAGTCCTAGAGATGATGGGTTAGTTATTGATGATAGTCATAATGTTTCCTATGATAAAGGAGCTAGTGGTTTTGTTTTAAATAGAGAAAAAACTAAAGCTAACATTGAAAGTGTGCTTTCGGCTATAAAAGAAAAAACGGTTGTTATAGCTGAGGGGGATGTAATAAAAAATAATGTTTCTAATAGTGATTTATCTAATATAAATAAAAAGATATCTAGTTATACTACTTATTTTCTAAATAGTGGGAATAGAGGTCATAATATTACTTTAGCAGCTTCTAAGTTAAACGGCAAAGTATTAAGACCTAATGAAGAATTTTCTTATCTAAAAGTAGTAGGTCCTTATGGAGCATCTAATGGTTATTTACCCGCTCCTATATATTTAAATAGTAAGCTTTCTACTGCTAATGGTGGCGGTGTTTGTCAGCTTGCTTCTACACTTTACATGGCCCAGTTAAAAGCTGGATTACAAACTATCTACAGGGTAAATCATACTTTTGCTCCAGCTTATGTTCCTAAAGGCTTAGATGCAACGGTCTACTCAACTACTACTGACTATAAATTTAAAAATCAATATAATTTCCCTATTTATATAACATCATATGTTAAAGGTAACTACTTAACCGTAGATATATGGTCTAATGAAAATGCTCTTGGAGGAAAAACATATGAACCATATTCTTTTTATAAAGATGGAGCATACTTTTCTTATTTAAAAGAGATACAAAACGGAAGGGTAATTGGTGAAAGATATTTAGGAAGAAGTGTTTACAAAACAAAATAAAATATACGTAAATTTAAGGTTACGTATATTTTTTATTTATTTAGTATGTTAAAATAGTATAGAATGAAAGAGGTAATAGCTATGAATCTAGATTATTTAAATGATATGCAAAAAAAAGCTGTTTTATGTGAAGATGGACCGCTACTTATTTTAGCTGGTGCAGGAAGTGGAAAAACAAGTGTGTTAACTACTAAAGTGGCTTATTTAATAAAAGAAAAAAACGTAAATCCTAGAAATATTTTAGCAATAACTTTTACTAATAAAGCTGCTAAAGAAATGAAGGAAAGAATAATAAAATTAGTTGGAAACATAGGTTATGATATTCAGATATCAACGTTTCACTCTTTTGGTCTTAGAATCATAAAGGAAAATTATGAACGGCTAGGATATGATAAGAACTTTACTATCATTGATAGCGATGATTCTCTTACTTTAATAAAGAAAATTTTAAAAGAAATGAATATAGATGCTACTAGGTGTAATCCTAAGTTCATTAAAAATCAGATTAGTTCTGCTAAAAACGAGATGGTAACGCCAGAAAAATATAAAAATTTAGTAAATGATGAGTTAAGTGATATAACTTATAAAGTTTATAACAAATATCAAGATTCTTTAAAAAGAAATAATTCTTTAGATTTTGATGATCTACTTATTATGCCAATAATATTATTTAATAAGTATCCAGAAGTATTAAAAAGTTATCAAGAATTATTTAAGTATATTTTTATAGATGAATATCAAGATACAAACGAGGCACAATACTTATTATCTAAGATGATTAGTGCTAAATATAAGAACATATGTGTAGTAGGTGATGATTCTCAAAGTATTTATAGCTGGCGCGGTGCAAATTTCAAAAACATTTTAAATTTTGAAAAAGATTATAAAGATGCTAACGTTATTTTATTAGAGCAAAATTATCGTTCTACAAAAACAATATTAAACGCTGCTAATAGTGTTATAAAAAATAATATAAAAAGAAAAGATAAAAATCTATGGACTGAAAATGAAGTTGGAGAAAAAATTAAATATGTAAGAGCATTAGATGAAAAAGACGAGGCTTCATTTGTTACCAAGGAAATAAGAAGCTTAAGAGAACAAGATGTAAGTTTAGATGATATAGCGGTTTTATATAGAACTAACGCTCAGTCTCGTACGATAGAAGAGGGCTTTTTAAATAGTAACATTCCATACCGAATAGTTGGAGCTTTTGCGTTCTACTCAAGAAAAGAAATAAAAGATTTATTAGCATACTTAAAATTAATTTATAATCATAAAGATGATGTTTCTCTTCTTAGAGTAATAAATTATCCAAAAAGAGGAATAGGAGCTAAAACGATAGATAACTTAAGTATGGATGCGGTTTTAAATGGTACTTCTATGTTTGATGTAATTGAAAAAGGAAAAGAACTAGAGTTTAAAAATCTAATTTTAGAAATGAAGAAGCAAAGTGAAAGCCTTAGTCTTACTGAAACCATAGATATGGTTCTTGAAAAGTCTGGTATTAAACAAGATTTGGAATCAGAGCATACCTTAGAGGCTGATATAAGGCTAGAAAACTTAAGTGAGTTTAAATCTATTACAAAAACTTTTGAAGAAGAAAGTGGCATTGCATCACTTGAGGATTTTTTAAACGAGGTTAGTTTAGTTAGTGATGTTAATGATCAAAAAAATGATAGCTCTCCTAAGGTTACCTTAATGACCATGCATGCTGTTAAGGGATTGGAATATAATTATGTATTCGTAATTGGACTTGAAGAAAATATTTTTCCGCACGTTAATTCTATAGAAGATAATGATGGTTTAGAAGAAGAAAGAAGATTATGTTACGTGGCGATTACAAGAGCGAAAAAGAAGTTATATTTGATAAATGCTATCAAAAGAACTTTGTTTGGTAGAACGGGCGTTAATATGCCTAGTAGATTTATTTCGGAAATAGATAAAGAATACATAGATATGCCTGAAAAGAAAAGTTTAGTTGCTAAGAAAATTGATAAAAATGCCATGTTTGCTAGCAATGATTTAAACGTTGGTGATAACGTTATACATGATACTTATGGCCCAGGGGTAGTAGTTATGGTGGACAAATCTATAGCAACGATTGCTTTTAAAGGGGTAGGAATAAAGAAATTAATGAAAAATCATAAAAGCATAAAGAAGGTGTAAAAATGGAAAGATTGCAAAAATTAATTGCTGAATCTGGTTATTGTTCTAGAAGAAAAGCAGAGGAATTAATAAAAAATGGTAAAGTAATGGTTAATGGAAGCATAATAAGAGAACTTGGAACTAAAGCTTCTTTTGGTGATGAAATAATAGTTGAAGGAAACATGCTAGAACACGAAGAAAAAGAATACTATTTATTTTATAAGCCAAGAGGCGTAGTTTGTACAACAAAGGATGATAAGGGAAGAAAAACAGTTTTAGATTTTTTTGATGAAACAAACAAAAGAATATATCCGGTAGGTAGGTTAGATTATGATACTACGGGCTTACTTTTATTAACTAATGATGGTGAGTTTGCTAATCTTATGATGCACCCTTCATATAAAATAGATAAATTTTATGTTGCTAAAGTAAAAGGTATAGTAACAGGTTATGAAGTAAAAAAGCTAAAATCTGGTATTTTATTAGATAATGTGAAGATATTTCCTTCTAGAGTTAAACTAAAAAGAATAGATAAAAAAAATAATACTTCCATTGTAGAAATAACCATCCATGATGGTAAAAATCATGAGGTTAAAAGACTTATGGAAAGTGTAGGACACGAAGTAATAAAGTTAAAAAGAGAAACATTTGGTTTTCTTACACTTGGAACTTTAAAACCAGGTGAAAAAAGAAGACTTTCACCAAAAGAAGTCAAACAGTTATATAATTTATCAATAAATAAAAATTAAATTTAATATAAAAAAGGATTATACCCCGTTACTTTAGGATATAATCCTTTTTATATATAATAAAACCCCACAAATGGGGCTTGTAGTTTTTTTATTTGATTTCTTTAAATTTAGTTGTAATAAGTGATTTATAATTACTATTTCCATCAAAAGTTATACCAATATTTTCATTCAAAGTTAAATAAACTCTATAATAAGGAGATTCATAATCAAAATATCCATTTTCTTTAATGCTTTTATATAGATCACTTTTTGTATCAAATACAAAAAGTTGTAAAACTGATTCATCATCAAAATAATAATAATATAAATTTTTAATTCCTTCTTCAGGACTTTTGTCTTCTACTTTTTCAAAGTTAATATTATTTTCTTTTAACATTTTTTCAAAATTACTATAAGTATATTCTTTCTTTGATTTGCAACCAGTAAATAAAATTAAAAAGCTAAACATTACTATAACTGCGATAAAAATTTTTTTCATATTACACCTCTTATTCCTTTATGTTTTAACAAGTTAATTATAACATGCTTTTAAATTTTTGTAAAACTTTTTATCTTTAAACTTTTTAATGATACAATGTTATTGGTTCTTATAAAATATTGACAACAGACTTATTAAATGTTACCCTAAATATATAAAGATAATAAGAAAGGTGTAAGTAAGATGACAAAAAAGAAAAAAATAATAATTTTATCTGTTATAATTACGTTAATTTTAATAATAGGAACTATAATTTATTCTGTTTTAGCAGATAAAAAAAGTGTTAATACAGAAGCTGACGAATTGAATGCAAGTTTATCAATAGGTATACCTCCAACTGTATTCGTGAGTAATAAAGATCTTAATTTAGTACAGAATATGGGAACAGAAGTTAATTTTGAAGGTAAATTTAAAACTTATGGAAATAAAGACTATTATTATAAGTGGATGATTTATAAAAATGGTATCAAGCAAACCGAGTCAGTGTGTGAAAAGGTAGTTAACAATTATGTTGATAAGAGAACAATTATAATTGATTCAGGTCTCAATTTAGGTAAATGGGTGATATACTCTAACTCTGATTGTACTAATCAGTCAATGGTATATTTTACTTTAACATATAGCGGTAAAGGGTTAAGTTTACCAGATAAGACGTTAACAGCAACTTTTAGAAAGGGTAGTGCTGCATCAATAGGTAGTACTAGTGAAAGCTGTAAAACAAATTTTTTGACTTGTTCAATAATAGCTCCTTCAATTACGGCTCCAAGTGGTTACGAAGTTGAGGGATGGAGTGAAAATATTACCGGAACAAGTTCCATATACAAGCCTGGTAATGTCATTTTGATAAGTGAAAATAAAACTTACTATCCAGTATTAAGGAAAATAGATTCTAATTCAAGTAAAACCTATACAGTAACATTAAATAAAAATAATGCTCAAAGCATAGGAAAAACAAGTGTAAGTTGTTCAACGGTAACAAATGATTGTTCTGTATTATTACCTAGTATAACCGCTCCAAGTGGATATGAAGTAGTAGGATGGAGTAGTAATAAAAATGCTAATAGTGCAGACTATTACGTAAATACTTACATAAATATATCTTCAAACAAGACATTGTATGCAATAGTTAGAAAAATAACTTCTTCAAATAAAGAAATCGTAGTAACATTGAATAAAAATGGGGCTCAAAGTATAGGAAAAACAAAAGTGAGCTGCGAAACTTCAGGATCAAGTTGCAATGTGACTTTACCAAATATAACAGCAAAAAGTGGATATGAAGTAGTAGGATGGGCGGAAAATCCAGAATCATCTAATGCAACATATAAAGCAAATCAAACAATAACTGTAACACAGAATAAAACATTATATGCTATAACAAAGAAAAAACCTTCAATAACTATGACGCGTTATGCAAATACTTGGTCTACAGCTAGTGCCGGCAGATTATTAAATATTAAGGTAAGTCCAATTACTGATTCTTATATAGTCAAAACTTCAAATGAGGATGTTATGACTGTATTTAATGATGTTTTGTATCCTGTTAACCCTGGAACTGCAACTGTAACTGCTACATCATCTTCTGGGGCTAGCATATCGTACAAATATACTGTAACAGGAGAAAGTAGAATTTCAGATACTTCCAAATTAAAAAAAGGAATATTGCAAAGTTATACGTATGGTAATACTCATGTATATGTAGAAAAAGGTTGCCCAACAACTTTTGCAAATACATTAAAGAATGATGTTAAGGAAACGCCAGATGCATTACGTGATGCTACTCGTGCAATTTATGCAATGACAAAATCTAGTTATGATTCTGTGTCTGTTAAGGGAAGTGTTGGTGTTACTTATGTAAATGGGGTAACAAATGTTATACACATTAATTGTGATTATAAATCAAATGACGTATATGGGCATGAACTTGGTCATGCGGTAGATTATCGTTATGCAAAGTTATCGGGAAGAGCTAATTTTTCAAGTAATTCGGATCTAGTTAGTTTATATAATAAGTATAATAATAGCGGTAATAAGAATTTGAGAACTGATAAATTTTCTAATTCTAGAGAGTTTTTTGCTGATATATTTAATTATAATTTTAGAACTAATATAGCGAAAACTACTAGAAAAGAAAAAAGTGAATATAAAGGTTTAACTTACCCAAGTGATATCGCAAACTTAATTAAAAGATATATAAATGAGTATAATGCTTTAGCAAATTAAAAAAGGTTAATGTAAATTAACCTTTTTTATTATAGATAATTATTTTTACTAATTTTTATCATCTTTTATTTCGCTAATTGCACTTGTAGGACAACCTTCCATAGCTTCGGTAGCATTTTGCTTTGTTTCTTCGTCCGTTATAACTTCATCTGTGGCTGTAGCAAAACCTTCATCATTTATTTTAAAAACTTCTTCGCATATAGCTTCACAAGCACCACATCCAATGCACGAATTTTCATCAACTTTAAATTTCATAATTCCTCCTTTAAAAATTATTATATTATAACTACTAAAAAAATCAATAATACTTTAAAAAAAATGTAAAGTATGTTATTATTATCTTATAAAAATACGGAGGTGTTTTATGCAATCTAGAATGGATAAGTATCAAACTAATAAAAAGGTAAGATTTGAAAGAACTCAGAAAAACACCAAGTTATATGAAGATGTTTATGAAGATATATATAAAGATACTTCTTATAAGAATATGCAAGTTATTGATTCTGTTAAGGAAATTAATATTGGTAGATTAAAAGATATGTTAGAAAATAAATATGATACAAGACAATATAGAACCTTAAAGAATTATTCGGAAGATGATATAGATTTTGAAGACAAAATGGATTATCCTGATAGAAGACAAAAAATTTATGATATTAATGAGATTATAAATGAGGCGAAAAATAAAAGAGCTTTTATAGAAGAAGCAAAAGAAAAACAGAAGTATATGGATTTTTCTGAAAGAAATAAAAAAACGGATCATTCAAAATATCAAGAAATGGAAAAAGAAGAAAAAGAGTTAGAAGAATTAATTAATACTATGGCAATTTCTAGGCAAAGCTTAGAAGATACTAAAGATACTCAAAGTGATTTTGATATGTTTTCAGAATTAAAAGGTAGCGAAAACACTATTGTAACTAATCCTATTAAAACTAATTTTGAAGTTGAAAGTGATGAAATAAATAAACCTAACGAACGGACTTCAAAATTAGATAAAACTTTTTATACTGATTCAAATATGTTTACAAAAAACGATTTTGAAGATTTTAGCACTTTGACAAGAGAAATTTCTTCTGGTCAAAAAAAATACAAGATATTATTAATTATTTTGTTAATACTAATAATATTAGGTACGATTTTATTTTTTGTTATAAAAAATTACACTAAATAAATTTTGAGCGGTTTTGTTCATATATTATATTGTGATTATATATGAAATTTAAAAAACTACTAAAAAAGTATATATTGTGTTTAATTACTTTAATCTTACTTTCGTTTTTAGTTCTTTTTTTACTTTCCAAAAAAGCTTTTCCTGTCGTTTTGGAATATGCTGATATGAATATAAAGAAAATTTCTATTGAAGTTCTTAGGAATGCTGGACTAAAAGAATTTAATGAGAAATTAAATGAGGAAGAATTATTTTATATATTAAAAGATGGTTCGGGTCAAATTCAAAGTATTGATTTTAATGTTAAAGCAATGAACGAACTACTTATGTTGGTCTCTAAAAACGTAAGAACAGAATTAAAAAAGATAGAAAAAGGAGAAAAATCTTTAGATGGTTTAAATTCAAAATTACTAAGTAAAAGGACAAAAAATGGTTTTATTTATGAAGTTCCTTTGGGCTTAGTTTTTGATAATATTTTTTTATCTACTTTGGGTCCTAGGGTACCTGTTAGAATTGAATACGTAGGAAATATTAGTTTGGATATAAAGTCTAGAGTTAAGGAATACGGAATAAATGGAGCACTTATAGAAATATATATATATGTTCAGGTTAATCAAAAGGTTATTTTACCTTTTCAGTCAAAAAATTCAAAATTAGCAACTGAAGTTCCGGTTGTTATGAAGCTTGTAAAGGGAAATATACCTTATTATTTACCAAGTATAAATAGATCTTACAGTGCTTCTATAAATTAAAAAGAAAAGAGGTTTAATATGGAAAAACTTGTAATTAATGATAAAATATATGAGATAATAGAAGATTATAAAAATGGGTATAAAAAGGAGTCTTTTTTGGAAAAATTTACAGATTATTTTAATGATTTTGATTACGTTGTGGGAGACTGGGCTTATGGAAAGTTAAGGTTAAAAGGTTTCTATGATTCTAAGAATAAAAATTGTAAGGAAATAAACAATATAGATAACTTAAATAAATATATAAAAGAAACTTGTGCATATGAATGTTCATATTTTGTTGCAAAAAAAAAATAAGTGTGTTAAAATGAAATATATAAGAATAGAAGAGGTGGGTATATATGGTATCAACAAGTAGTATTGGTAGTGGAAAAAAGGTTAATGTTGGGCAAAGTTTTGCCAAAGGCATGTCGGCTTTACAAACTAATGAAAGAGAGAAGTTTGTTGTTACTGATGAAAGTGATACAAAAAAAGATGCTGAGAGAATTTCAGTTTTTAAAATGAAAGATAGTGATAAAACATATATAGTATATACTTTTAATGAAGTTGATGAAAACGAAATGATAAAGTTATATGTTGCTGCTTTAAAAGAAGAAGAAGGAAAATATTCATTAGAAAATATAACCGACAGTGATGAATGGACAAAGGTAAAAGATGCTATGAGAAAGATAGCTAAAGATGGACAACAAGTATTGAGTGAAGAAAGTAATTAATGTAGGTAGGAGGATTTATAATGAATAAAAAGAGGGATATAAAAAATGGTGAAGATATTACTTTAGATAATGGTAATATAACTATTTTAAATAAATTATCTGTAGCTGAAAAAGAGCCAGAAGTAAAAAAAGAAGAAAACGTAGTACCTGAAGTTCCTAAAGAAACTAAGGCTATTGCTGAAGAAAAAAAGGAAATTGAAACTCCTGAAATTCCATCACCTATTCAAATTGATATACCTGTTGAACCTCCAGTTAGTGCTGTTTCTCCAGTTGCTACTATTCCTGGAATAGAATTGCCTAAAGTGGAAGAAACTCCTAGTGATAAGCCTGATATGGCTCCTTTTCCAAGTTCTATAAATGATAATGCAAATTCTTTCCAAAGTCTACTTGCAACAGATAATAACGAGATGCAAAAAAACGAAATTCCATCGTTAAATTCTTCTAATTATGGTTTTGGTAATAAACTTGAAACTAATACATTCGGTAATAGTTATGATAATGAACCTACTTATGATTTTTCCAAGAATGGTTACTCTGAACCTTCTTTTAATGATTATAATGTAACAATGGATAATGAAATTGGTTCTAAAGTTCAAGCGGTTTCTGATGAATTATCTAGATCGATGAAACAATTAACTGATTTAATAGGTGAATTATCATTACAAAATAACTTCTTAAAAGAAGAAAACGATAAATTAAAGAGCGAAAATTCAGATTTAAAGGCAAATTATAGAGTACTAGAAAGACAATTTTCTAATATGCAAAGTTCTATGAAAGCAGCTCAAAATAAGCTTTTAGATGTATTTGGTATGGGAAGCATGGCTAATAATGTTTCATTTGGTGAAGCTGGTAATAAACCTTCTATTGGTTTTTCTCAAAATAATTCTGCTAATTCGGGTTTATTTACAGGTTATGATGATAATAATTTTTTCAGTAGTGGAAAAAACTCTTAATAATTTGTTTTATATTGTTAATAATAAGGTATGATTATAATACCTTTTTTTATTTTAAAAAATTACATAAATTTCCATGAAAAAAAATGTATTAAATAAAAAGTTTTTCACATTCTATTAGTGTACAGGAGGTGAAAACAAATGAAAAACAACAATAAATTAGTAGTTCCAGGATCTAAACAAGCTATTGAAAACATGAAATATGAAATAGCTAACGAATTAGGAGTTAACTTAGGTGCTGATGCAACTGCAAGAGCTAATGGTTCAGTTGGTGGTGAAATTACAAAACGTTTAGTAAAAATGGGTCAATCACAATTAGGTGGATCTTATAACGTTCAAAAGTAGTTTATATATATAAAGGGTAGCTAAAGCTACCTTTTTTTGTTTTATTTATTTATAATTTGTTGTATAATTGTAAATAGGAGAGTGATTTTGTGAAAATATTATCAGTTAATGCTGGTTCTTCATCATTAAAGTTCCAGTTGTATGAAATGCCAGAAGAAAAAGTATTAATATCTGGAAATTTTGAAAGAATTGGTATAGAGGGTAGTTTTTATACCTTAAAAATTAATGGAGAAAAAATAAAAAAAGAACTTAAATTAAATAATCATGAAGAAGCTTTTAAAACTTTAGTAGAAGAATTGAAAGAAAATAAGGTAGTTAAAGATTTAGATGAAATAAAAGGAATTGGGCACAGAATAGTGCAAGGAGGAGACTACTTTGATAAGACTGTAGTTATTGATGAAGATGTTATTAATAAGATAGATGAACTATCAAGTTTGGCACCACTTCATAATCCTGCTGCAATAATAGGTATAAAAGCTGCTAAGGAAGTTTTTCCTAATGCGCT
Organism: uncultured bacterium; assembly: GCA_949285875.1. GTDB lineage: Bacteria > Bacillota_I > Bacilli_A > RF39 > UBA660 > Aphodocola. The sequence continues at coordinate 18,489 of CASDZZ010000004.1, forward strand.
AGAAACTGCTGTATTTGATACGGCATTCCATCAAACTATGCCTGAAGAAAACTATATGTATGCTTTACCAAGAGCTTGGTATACTGATTATAAAGTAAGAAGGTATGGGGCACACGGAACAAGTCATAAATATGTTGCAAATAGAATGAACGAAATATTAGGAAGAAACAATACTAAACTAATTACATGTCATATAGGTAACGGAGCAAGTATTAGTGCGGTAGTTAATGGAAAATGTTTAAACACAAGCATGGGTCTTACTCCTAATGCTGGATTAGTTATGGGAACTCGTTGTGGTGATATAGATGCTAGTATAATTCCTTATATTATGGAAAAAGCAAATTTAACTCCTAAACAAGTAGATACTATTATCAACAAGGAAAGTGGTTTTTTAGGTTTAAGTATGAGAAGTAGTGATGCTAGAGATATAAGAGAAGGTATCAATCAAGGTGATCATAACTGTATTTTAGCGCAAAGAATTTATGTAAAAAGAGTAGTTGATTATATCGCTAAATATTATGTTGAAATGGGAGGCTGTGATGCAATAATATTTACGGCTGGAGTTGGAGAAAACTCTGTTGATACAAGAAAAGAGATTCTTAATGAATTAGAAGTTTTGGGAGTAAAATTAGATAGTGAGGCTAATAAAATAGCTGGGCAGGAAAAAATGATTTCTACTGAAGATTCCAAGATAATGTGTTATGTAATTCCTACTAATGAAGAATTAATGATAGCAAGAGATACTCTAGCTCTTATAAATGAATAATAGTATGGAACAAGAAATTTTAAAATTAATAGAAAAATATAAAAAAATAATAATTGCAAGACACATTGGTGGTGATCCGGATGCTCTTGGTTCAACATTTGCTCTTAAGGAAATAATTGAATGTAATTTTTCAGATAAAGAAGTACATGTTGTTGGGGCTTCTATTTCTAGATTTAAAATGTTTGGTTCACATGAAAAAGTAGATGAAGAAGGTTGCAAGGACGCATTATTGATAGCTTTAGATATTCCTGATATTAAAAGAATAGATGGTGTAAATTACTATAACTTTAAGGATGTTATAAAAATAGATCATCATCCTGAGATAGATAAATTTTCTCGTTATGAGATTGTTGATGAAAATGCGTCTAGTGCTTGCGAGCTAATAGCTTTATGGGCTTTTAAGTGTAATCTTAAATTAACTAAGCATGCAGCTGAAAATATTTTTATGGGAATTGTTGCGGATACTAACAGATTTTTATTTCAAGGTACTAGTTCAACAACCTTTGAAGTTATCTCAAGGTTAATTAAAGAACAAAATATTAATTTATCAGAATTATACGCAGCTTTGTATAAAAGATCTATTTCAGAAGTAAGATTAGAAGGCTTTATATCTCAAAATATTTCTATCACTAAAAATGGAGTGGGATATATTAAATTAACTGATAAAGTTTTAAAGGAGTTTGGCGTTGATTCAGCTAGTATAGGCGGAATAATGAATAATTATAATTTTATAAATGAAATGATTACCTGGGTTATCTTTACCGAAGATGTTAAGGCTAACGTAATAAGGACTTCTGCAAGGTCTAGAGGACCAGTTATAAATAAGCTTTTTGAGCAGTATAATGGTGGGGGTCATATGTATGCATGTGGTGCAAAACTTCATGATTTTAAAGAAGCAGATGAAATTGTAGATAAATTAGATGAGTTGTGTAAGGAGTATAATTATCCAAACTAAACTTATCTTTTTTTGTTTTTTTTACAATAGTATGTTATACTTATGTCGTGGAGGAACTTAAAATGGAAAATACAAATAAAAAGAAGAAAACTAATATTCCTTTAATTGTAATATTAATTATTGTTTATTTAATAGAAAGAGCATTACTTATTTTTATTCCCTTAATTATTTATTATATATTTGTTTCTGTTTCAATTTTTAGTCCAGATGAGCAAAATGATTTACATTCAAGAGATCTTATTTATACTTATAAATTTATTAAAAATGACCTAGAAGCAATGAAAGATAATATATGCTATCATGATTGTGAAGATTATTTAGATATAGATGAGAGAAAATATGATTTAGATATAGAATACATGGGTGGGTATTATGCCGTTGAACTAGAATTTGAAGAAGACTATTATGAAAATTTTAAGTTAGATGATTCTTTATGTAATACTTTAGATAATGCCACATGTATTGGTAATAAAATTATTGGTAAAGTTTATGTTGAAAGCAACTATTTAGAGAATGAAAATGAAAAATATTGGGAAACATATTAATATAAATGATTTAATAAAAGAAATAACTAATGATAAAGATTTTATCAAAATGAGGGGTAAAGGTATTTATTTGAGTGATAACCAAGTTGAAGTTTTAAAGAAATATAATATTGACTACAAAAAGTATAATTCGCTATCAAGTTTAATTTTTGAAATAGAACAGATCTTAAATGAAACAGATAACTTAGAAGATTTAGAAGAATTAGAAATAAACTTGTCAGAACTTAACTATTATTACAATATTAATAAATAATTTGCTTTTTAAAAAAGTTTTTGCTATAATACTTTAACAAATTGGACTTTGTTCTAATTATAATACAATAATAACCGTAGGTGATAAAAATGAAAATAGAAAAAGTTGAACTTTCTAATATTGCTGTAAGGAGAAGTCAGTACCCTACAGATGGTAAACCTGAATTTTTACTTATAGGTAGAAGTAATGTTGGAAAGTCAAGTTTTACTAATTCTATTATGGAAAGAAGAAATTTTGCAAGAATATCCGGAAAACCAGGAAAAACTCAAACTATAAATTTTTATAAAATTAACGATGATTTTTATTTAGTTGATGTACCTGGTTATGGATATGCAAGTGCGAGTCGTAGCAAACAGAAAAAATTTGGTATGATGATAGAGGAATATTTATCTGAAAGAGAGGAACTAAACCAAGTTTTTATGCTTGTGGATTTTAGGCATAAACCAACTGAAGATGATCTTCTTATGTATAATTTTTTAAAATTTCATGGCGTTAAAGTAACTTTAATTGCTACTAAAGTTGATAAAGTTGGAACAACACAAAGAGAAAAATATAAGAAACAGATTACAGATAATATAGATTTAGCAATAGGTGATGAATTGGTTTTGTTTTCTTCAAAAACAAAATTAGGAAAAAAAGAAATACAAAATATGATAGAAAAAGAAGTCTATGGGGAAACAGCTTTATAAACTTCTTTTTTTGTGTTATAATTTATTAACAAAAAGAGGTGTTTAAAATGAAAATTCCAATAGTAGCTTTAGTAGGAAGACCAAACGTGGGAAAATCAACTATATTTAATAGATTAGTAGGAAAAAAACAAGCTATAATAGAAGATACTCCAGGCGTTACAAGAGATAGAATTTATGGTAATGCTAAATATTTTGATTATAATTTTAGTGTAATAGATACGGGTGGTATAGATACTGGAAAAGAAGCTTTTAATAAAGAGATAAAAATGCAAGCTGAACTTGCGATTGATGAAGCGGATGTTGTGATTTTTGTAGTTGATGGAAAAGAAGGTTTAAACAGTAATGATTTGGTTGTAAGAGATATACTAAGAAAAAGTAATAAAAAAGTAATTGTTGCAATAAATAAAGTTGACAATAAAAAGGTATCGGAAAATATTTATGATTTTTATGAGTTAGGTTTTGATTATTATATTTCAATTTCTGGATCTCATAATATTGGCTTTGATGAACTTCTTGAAGAGGTAACAAGAGAATTTCCTAAAAATAATACTCAAGAATATGATGATGATGTAGTCAAATTTTGTGTTATAGGTAGACCTAATGTTGGTAAATCTAGTTTAGTTAATGCTATTTTAAATGAAGAAAGAGTAATTGTAAGTAATGTTGCTGGTACTACTAGAGATACAGTTGATACTCCGTTTACTTATGAAAAAGAAAAATATGTTGTTATTGATACAGCGGGGATGAGAAAAAGGGGCAGAGTATATGAATCTGTAGAGAAGTATAGTTTATTAAGAAGTATGAAAGCTATTGATAGAAGTGATGTTTGTTTAGTAGTTATTAATGCTGAGGAAGGTGTTATAGAACATGATAAACATATCGCTAGCTATGCTTTAGAAGCTGGAAAAGCATTAGTTTTAGTTGTTAACAAATGGGATGTTGTAAATGATAAGGATAAAGATATAAAGGAATTTACAAAATTGTTAAGAGCAGAGTTTCAATTTTTAAGTTATGTACCTATTGTATTTTTGTCAGCTAAAACAAAGAAGAGATTACATACCTTAATGCCTGAAGTCAAAAAAGTATTTATTAATTCCCATAGAGAAGTTAAAACAAGTATATTAAATGATGTTATAACTGATGCTGTAGCCCTTCAATCCCCTCCTTCTTATAAAGGGAAAAGACTTAAGATCTATTATGTGTCACAAACTGGAATCACACCTCCTAAATTTACTTTCTTTGTAAATAATAAGGGATTAGTCCATTTTTCTTATGAAAGATATTTAGAAAATAAGATTAGGGAAAGTTTTGATTTTGAAGGTACTCCTATAGTATTTCAATTTAAGAATAGAAATGAATAAAGAAATAGTTATAAAAGTGAATAATAATGGTTTGTTTAAAGTGCCATTATTCTTACGCTTGAGAGATAGTAAAAAAAAGAAATATAAAATATTATATAAAAATAAATATTATGAAAGTGAACAAAAAGATAAAAATATAATGCAAATTTCTCAAGTGGTTGAAGCTCTTAATATAAAAGACAAAAAGAAAAGATTAGAATATATATATGATAGGGCTTGTGATATTTTAGATTCTGATTTTTATGGTAAAAATGTATGTGAATTTAAAGATAATAGGTGTATACATGATAGAAAGTTTAAAGTATCCTGTGACGGTTGTTGTAGATCTAATGATGGTAAAAAATATTGTATGTATTTAGTTAATCATAGATGTTCTATTAGGTGTTTAGCTTGCAAATTTCATGTTTGTTCTTGCATTAGAAAAAAAGGATTAAAATACAGAGTTAATGATATTTTGGTAATTAAGTATTTATTAAATTTTAGGCAAAAATGTATTTGTTATTTAAACTTTTTTAAAACCAAAGAAGAAACAATTAAAGATCTTTACAAGAATAGCATAATATTGTGGGCTTTTAAAAAAAATAAAGAAAAGTTTTTAGAAGAAAAATAGCTTTTTGATAACAAAAATTTAAAGTAAACATATATTATTCTAGGAGTGATTAATTATATGGGTATAACAGATAGTTTTCTTAATAAGGTTGAGAAAAAAACTAATGTTAGTAAACAATCAATTTTAGATATTGCATCTAAACTTAAAGAAGGGGATTTAAAAAATGAAAATACAATAAGGGGTGTTATTGAAGAGCTTTCTAAATTAACTGGTAAAAAGGTTAGCAAAGAACAGTCAGATAAAATAGTTAAAGCTGTGGTAGGAGATCAAATCCCTAACAATTTAGAAAAGATGATAGACTAAAGAAGAAGGTTTCTTCTTTTTTTGTAGTAAATTGTTTTAAATTAAATATTTATGTTATAATTTTTATATAGTAGTGGAAGGATGATATAAATGGGGATCGGTATAGATTATAAAAAAATATTTAAAGAGCCTTACACTTTGGATGAAAAAATAGAATATTATTATTATGCTTATATAATGGAAAAAGATGGTAACAAGAAATTGATAATACTAAAGTATTTAGAAAAGTTGTTGGAGGAAAAAAATAAGAATGGAAAAAATTAGTGCTTTAAAAGAGGTGAAATGTCCAGAGTGTGGTGGTGAGGGTTATGAAGTTAAGTGTACATATTGCGGAAATATAAATGAAAGATTGGTAAAACTAAATAATATGATTCCGGTTGGTACTAATCTAGAAACTTATTATAATGACTTTATATCCGGTAAATTAGCTAATAAGACCCAGCTCACCGAGGAAGAAGATAAATTTTTTTATACCTTATTAAAGGAAGATTTAATAAAATCAAACTTTGTGCCAGATGGATATATTTTAATAAGTTCTTTTTTGGGTAAAAAACTAGTAAGCTACAAAACTTTTGAAAAATTCGTTGAATTAATGGTAAGAAATATAGTATATACGATTAACGATGACAAGGTAAAAGGCTTAGAAGTTTTTTTTGAAATTACAGATTTAAAAGAAGATATTCGTGGTACGACGGTTTGTAAAGTGGATAAGGATGATAAGTACAAGGAAGTACTTATCAAGTTTGATAGACAAGTGATTTTGGGTTTATATGAAGGAAAAAAATTAGATGATTTAGAAACTATTTTTCATGAAACCACGCATATTTTACAGAATATATATATAGCAACAGGCGTCTTTTCGGCTGCTTTATTAAAACAAATAAAAGATAAAATAATACGAGAATATTGTATAGGGAAAACAGATGAATACTCATATTATGATGAAAATTACTACATAATTAGCAGTGAGGTTGATGCCAGATTAAATAGTATTTTACAAACTAAGCGTTTTTTAGGAATGATGGGTTACTCTTATTTAGATGAAAATTTAATAGAAAAAAGAATAGAGGAAGAAATAAAATTATATAAGTTAGATTTAAGAAAAATAGACGAAGATAAACTTGGAGTTGAACAAACAGCTTTAATAGATGAAATATTTGATAAAATAGTCGAAGACAAACCTGAATTGCTAGAAAAATATCCACAGTTAAAAGTTGAATATGTGTTGGAAGATGGCTTTGTTAGGAGAAAAAATTATGAAGAATTACTAGATACATATGAGGAAAATTTAGGTAACGATGAGGTTATCACTTTCTTAAAGCAAAAAATTCATTTTTATAATCAAGATAGAAATGGTAAGAAGAAATAATTTTTCTTCTTTTTTTCATATTATCTTTATTTTTACATATTATTTAATGAAATAGTTAAGAAAGTAGGGATTATATGGAAAAATTTGAAATTATAAAAGATATATCCGAAAGAACCGGCGGAGATATATATTTAGGAGTAGTAGGAGCTGTAAGAACCGGTAAATCAACATTTATAAAAAGATGTATAGAAAATTTGGTTGTACCTAATATTAAAGATGAGTATGAAAGAAAAAGATGTTTAGATGAAATTCCTCAAACTGCACAAGGTAAGACTATTATGACCATAGAGCCTAAATTTGTACCTTCTAATGCTGCAACAATCCAAATAGAAGATTTTACCGCTAATATAAGACTTATAGATTGCGTAGGTTATGTGATTGATGCCGCTAAAGGATATGAGGACGAAAATGGTCCTAGAATGGTAAGAACACCATGGTATGATGAAGAAATACCTTTTGTTGAAGCAGCAGAAATAGGAACTGAAAAAGTAATAAGGGATCATTCTACAATTGGAATAGTAGTTACTACAGATGGTAGTATAGGAGAGATTAAAAGAGATGAGTATTTAGAAGCAGAAAATCAGGTTATAAACGAATTAAAAGAAATAGGTAAACCTTTTATTGTTGTACTAAACTCTGTACATCCTAGTCATCCTGATACAGAACGTTTGGCACAAAATTTAAGAGAAGAGCATAATGTTCCAGTTATTCCAGTAAGTGTTGAAAATATGAATGAAAAAGAAATTTATAATATTTTAAGAGAGGCTTTATTTGAATTTCCTGTATTAAGTGTAAATGTAAATATGCCTGATTGGATAGCTTGTTTGTCACATAAACATTATTTAAAAAAGGAATATATAGAAAGAATAAAGCAAAGTGTGGTAGATGTTGATAAGGTAAGAGATGTAGATACCATAATTGGACATTTTCAGGATTGTGAATATATATCAAAAGCTTATTTATCCGAGGTAAATACCGCAACTGGAGAAGTTACGATCAATTTGGAAGCACCTAGTGAACTATATAATGATGTGTTAAAGGATATAATAGGTATAGAAATAGATTCAAAAGCTAAACTTTTATCTTTGTTTCAAGAACTTAATGAAACTAGAGAGGAATATAGTCAGTTCAAAGAAGCTTTACAAATGGTAAAACAAACTGGTTACGGTACTTCATTTCCAACCCTTAAAGATATGAAACTTGATACTCCAGAAATAATAAAACAAGGGACAAGATATGGCGTTAAATTAAAAGCAGTAGCTCCTTCTATACACATGGTAAGAGTAGATGTGGAATCAACCTTTGAACCAATTATTGGATCAGAAATGCAAAGTAAAGAGTTGATTGATCATTTGATGAAAAATTATGACACTGATCCAGCAAGTGTATGGAAAAGTGAGATATTTGGTAGAAGTTTAGACGTGATCGTACAAGAAGGAATTAGAGGAAAGTTATCTTTAATGCCGGATAATATTAGACACAAACTTCAAACAACTTTAACAAAAGTTGTAAATAAAGGCTCTAATAATATGATAGCTATAGTAATATAGTTATCTTTTTTTATTTAAAAAATAGTAAAATAATTGTAATAATGTCGCTTTTTTTACAAAAAAAGTTTATTTATGATATAATTGTAAATAATAGAGGTGGTGTGTTTGAAAAAGATTTTAGTTTTATTAGTTATGATGTTACTAATAACAGGTTGCTCTAGTAAAGATGAAAATACTTTGGTTATGGTTACTGAGGCTGGATTTGCCCCTTATGAGTATTATGAAGGTGGAGAAGTCGTTGGTGTTGATATCGATATCGCTAATGAAATTGCTAAAGAGCTAAATAAAAAACTTGTTGTTAAAGATGTTTCTTTCGATTTTGTAATTAATGAAGTAAAGAGTGGAAAAGCAGATTTTGGTGCTGCAGGAATGAGTATTACGGAAGAAAGAAAAAAAGAGGTTGACTTTACAACCGAATATACAACTTCTCAGCAAGTTGTTGTTGTAAGAAAAGATAGCAATATAAATAACTTTGAAGAAATAAAAAATAAAACAATTGCGGTGCAACTTGGAACAGTGGCAGATAGTTATGCAGAAAAAAATTATAAGAATGCAAAAATAGTAAAACACAAGAAATATTTAACTGCAGCTCAGGATGTTAAGTCAAATAAAGCTGACTGTATAATTATGGATGCCTTACCAGCTAAGGAATTAGTTAAAGAAAATAATGATTTAAAAATATTAGATGGTATATTATTTGAAGATAAATATGGAATGGTTGTTAAAAAGGGAAATGATAAATTACTAAAAGATATAAATAGAGTTTTAGAAAAATTAATAGAAGAAGGAAAAATAGAAGAATTTATTATTAAACATTCTAACTAGGGAGTATGGCTATGGATTTTTTTAGAAATATTTATGAAAACTTTTATAAAACTTTTATATATGATGATAGGTATTTATATTTTTTAGAAGGTTTAAAATATACCTTAATTATAGCTTTTTTCTCTGCTTTGCTAGGAATTTTAATTGGTTCTATAGTGGCCTTGATAAGAGATTACTATAAAGAAAATAAAAGGATAAAATTACTAAAAAAAGTAGCAGATATATATGTTTATATAGTAAGAGGGACACCTACATTATTGCAACTAATGATTTTATATTATGTTGTATTTAAGAGTATTGATATTCCAATTGTAGTAGTTGGAATATTGACCTTTGGGATTAATTCGGGTGCTTATGTTGCGGAAATTATTAGAGCTGGTTTTGAATCAGTTGGAGAAGGACAAAGAGAAGCTTCTAGAACTTTAGGGCTTAAGTATGGTCAAATGATGCATTATATAATTTTTCCTCAAGCTATTCAAAAAATATTTCCTGCTTTAGGTAATGAAGCTATAACTTTATTAAAGGAAACTTCAATAGCTGGATATATTGGTATAGTTGAACTTATTAAAGCTTCTGATATAATTTCATCTAGAACTTATGATTACTTCTTCCCATTAGTTATTTCTGCTTTAATCTATTTATTCTTGACATTCCTTATGACTAAGATAATGAAAGTAGTAGAAAGGAGAATGAATAAATATGTTTAAAACAGTAAAATTAAATAAAAATTTTGATAAAGTTAAGGTTTTAAAGAATATAAACTTAGAAATAAAAAAGGGAGAAAGAGTTGTTATTATAGGTCCTTCAGGAAGTGGTAAGTCAACTTTGTTAAGATGTCTAAATGGACTTGAAAAAGTTAGTAGCGGTAAAGTATTTTTTGAAGAAAAAGATATTAGTAAAAGGGCTAATAGGGATATCTTAAAAAAATGTGGCATGGTTTTTCAAAGTTTTAATTTGTTTGAAAATCTAACTGTTCTAGAAAATATTACTTTAGCTCCTGTTAAAACTAAGTTACTTACACAAAAAGAGGCTGAGAAAAAAGCTTTAGAGTACTTAGAAAAAATTCAACTTAAAGATAAAAAAAATTCTTATCCATGTGACTTATCAGGAGGACAAAAACAGAGGGTTGCGATAGTTCGTGCTCTAATCATGAATCCAGATATATTATTATTTGATGAACCAACGTCTGCTTTAGATGCAGAGATGATAGAAGAAGTTTTAGATCTTATGAAATCTCTTGCAGATACTGGTATGACGATGGTAGTAGTAACCCATGAGCTAGGTTTTGCTAAAGAGTTTGCTACAAGGGTAATATTTATGGCAGATGGCCAAATATTAGAACAAGGAACTTCAAAACAAATTTTTGAAAATCCAAAAACAGATAGATTAAAACTTTTTTTAAGTAAAATAAAAGAGGTTTAAATATAGAATAAGAAAGGGAGATATTATAATGAGTAAAATTAACGTAAAAAGTGAAATAAAACCATTAAAAAAAGTTTTACTTCACAGACCAGGAAAGGAATTATTGAACTTAACACCAGATACTTTAGGTGATTTGCTATTTGATGATATTCCTTTTTTACCTGATGCTCAAAAGGAGCATGATGAATTTGCTAAAATTCTAACTGATAATGGGGTAGAAGTAGTTTATCTAGAAGATTTAATGGCTGATGTTCTAGATCTTGATTCGAGAATAAAAGAAAGCTTCTTAAGACAGTTTATTTATGAAGCAGGCATTAGAACTCCTAAATATAAAAATTTAGTTTTTGAATATCTAAATAGTTTTACTGATAACAAAAAATTAGTATTAAAAACTATGGAAGGAATTCAAATTTCTGAACTTGATAGAAAGAAAAGGGAAATAGAAAAATCATTAGTTGATTTAGTTACTGAAGAATCTGATTTCCTAGCAGATCCAATGCCAAACCTTTATTTTACAAGAGATAATTTTGCAAGTATAGGTAATGGTATTTCATTAAATAAAATGTTTTCAGTAACAAGAAATAGAGAAACTATTTATGCTGAATATATATTTAATTATCATCCTGATTATAGGGGGCAAGTAGATAAATATTATGATAGATATTTACCACACCATATAGAAGGAGGAGATATTCTTAATTTAAATGATCATATATTAGCTGTTGGTATTTCTCAAAGAACTACAGCAGAAGCTATTGATCAGTTAGCTAAGAATCTATTTAAAGATCCTGATTGCAAGATTGATACTGTACTAGCTTTTAACATTCCAGTAAGTCGTGCATTTATGCATTTGGATACAGTATTTACACAAATAGATCATGATAAATTTACTTATCATCCTGGAATTATGGACACTTTGCAAGTATTTGAAATTACTGAAGGAGATATTCCTGATAGTGATGAGGATTTAAATGTTAAGGGAATTAATGATTCCTTAGAAAATATATTAGAAAAATATTTACAAAGAAAAATCACTTTAATACCTTGTGCTGGAGGAGATAAAGTAGGAGCTGCAAGAGAACAATGGAATGATGGTTCTAATACATTATGTATTGCACCGGGTGTTGTAGTTGTATATGATCGTAATGATGTTACCAACAAAGTTTTAAGAGAATATGGTCTAAAAGTTTTAGAACTTCATGGTGCTGAATTATCTCGTGGCCGTGGTGGTCCAAGATGTATGAGCATGCCATTAGAAAGGGAGGAATAACATGGATTTTAGTAACAGAGATTTTTTGAAACTACTCGATTATAGTAAAGAAGAAATTTTAGAATTACTTAGACTTTCTCATAAATTTAAAAAAATGAAAAAAGAAGGTCAATCTCATAGGTATTTAGTAGGTAAAAATGTTGTTTTATTATTTGAAAAAGATTCAACAAGAACAAGATGTGCTTTTGAAGTAGGCGCTAAAGATTTAGGAATGGGAGTTACTTATTTAGGTCCAACCGGATCACAAATGGGCAAAAAGGAAAGTATAAAAGATACTGCTAGAGTTTTAGCTAGAATGTATGATGGTATAGAGTATCGTGGCTTCGACCAAGAAGTAGTAGAAGAACTTGCTAAATATTCTAGTGTACCAGTATGGAATGGTTTAACTAATGAATTTCATCCAACGCAAATGCTTGCAGATATAATGACTATGCAGGAGAATTTTGATGAAATAAAAGGAAGAAAATTAACATTTTTTGGAGATGCAAGAAATAATGTAGGTAATTCTTTAATGGTAGTTTGTGCTAAATTAGGAATTAATTTTACTTGTTGTGCTCCTAAAGAATTATTCCCTAATAAAGAACTAGTTGAAACTTGTAAAAATATTGCAAGTGAAAATGGTTCTACAATTACTCTTACTGAAGATGCTACTGAAGGTGCTAAGGGAGCTGATGTTATATATACTGATGTATGGGTTTCAATGGGAGAAGATCCTAGTATTTGGGAGACAAGAATAAAACAATTATCTCCTTATCAAGTTAATAGTAAGGTTATGAGTTTAGCTAATAAAGATGCAATCTTTTTACATTGCTTACCATCTTTTCATGATACTAATACAAAAATTGGTAAAGAAATATATGATCGTTTTGGAATTAAGGAAATGGAAGTTACTGATGAAGTATTTGAAAGTAAAGCTTCTAAAGTTATGGATGAAGCAGAAAATAGACTTCATACAATTAAAACGATTATGTATGTAACTTTAAAATGAAAAAGAAATTAGTTATAGCGTTAGGTGGTAATGCTTTAGGAAATACTCCTGAAGAACAATTAACAAAGGTTAAGAAAGTAGCTAAAACAATTATTAATTTGAGTGAAGAAGGGTATGACATAGTTATTACCCATGGTAATGGCCCACAAGTTGGTATTATAAATTTAGCAATGGAAAGTGGTCATGAAAATGAAAACACTCCTATTATGCCTTTTGCAGAGTGTGGTGCGATGAGTCAGGGATATATTGGTTATCATCTTCAGCAAGCTATTCAACATGAATTGAATAGAAGAAATAAAAGAAAACAGTGTATGACCGTTTTGACTCAGGTTCTTGTGGATGGAAAAGATAAGGCTTTCTCTAATCCAACAAAGCCTATAGGAAGTTTTTATACAAAAGAAGAAGCTGAAGCTGAAATGAAAGAAAAAGGCTATGTTTTTAAGGAAGATGCTGGAAGAGGGTACAGAAGAATTGTAGCTTCTCCAGAACCTTTAAAAATTGTAGAGTTGAAAATTATTCAGAAGTTATTAGATTCTCATAGTATTGTAATTGCAGCTGGTGGAGGCGGTATTCCAGTTGTAAAAAGAAGAGGTCTTTATAAAGGTATTGATGCTGTAATTGACAAAGATAAAACAAGTGCAAGATTAGCAATTGACTTAAAGGCTGATTTGTTTGTAATTTTAACTACCGTAGAAAAGGTTAAAATAAATTTTGGAAAAGAAAATGAAGAAGATTTAGATATAATGAGTGTTAAGGAGGCTGTAACATATTTAAGTAGTGGAGAGTTTAAAGAAGGTAGTATGAAACCTAAGGTTGAAGCTTGCTTGGAGTATGTTAAGCATAAAAGAGGCGGACAAGCTATAATTACGTCTTTAGATAGAGCTTACGAAGCCTTAATGGGAAAAACTGGTACAGTTATAGTTAAAGGAGGGATATAAGTGGCCAAAAAAAGAAAAAAGAAAGGTTTTTTAACTGCCTTTTCAATTATCTTCATTTTGATTTTTATGCTTGGTATAGCATCTCATTTATTACCAGCAGCAAAATTTGATGGTGATACTATTGTAAATGGTAGTGGTGTAGTAGGTGCTAAATTATCAGACATTCTATTATCACCTATATTAGGTTTTGAAAATGCAATAGACGTATGTATTTTCGTATTGATTTTAGGAGGTTTTTTAGCTACAGTAGCAAGAACAAAAGCCTTAGAAACAGGTATTCAAGTACTTGTTAGAAAATTAAAAGGTAAAGAGTTAATTCTTATTCCTATTTTAATGTTTATTTTCTCTGTTGGAGGAACAACATATGGAATGTTAGAAGAAACTGTTGGATTTTATGCTCTTTTATCAGCAACAATGGTTATGGCAGGAATGGATACAGTAGTTGCTTCTGCGATAGTTTTATTAGGAGCTGGTTCTGGAGTTCTAGGTTCAACAATCAATCCTTTTGCGGTAGGAGCAGCAGTTAGTGCTTTACCTAAAGGAATTGAAGTTAACCAAGGTATTATAATTGGTTTAGGTGTAGCTTTATGGCTTACAACTTTAGCAATTTCAATTTTCTTTGTAATGATGTATGCAAAAAGAGTAATTAAGAAAAAAGGTTCAACAATACTTTCTTTAAGAGAAAGAAAAAATATGGAATTGGAATATGGTTCAGCAGAGAACAATAAAACAGAAAATGTTTCATTAGATAAAAAACAAAAAATAACTTTAGTTTTATTTGCTTTAACTTTCATTGTTATGATAGTTGGATTTATTCCTTGGGGTGAATTTGGAATTAATATATTTGATAAATTTACTGGATGGCTTACAGGAAATCCATTAGGAAGTTGGTATTTCTATGAAGCAGCTTTATGGTTCTTAATTATGTCAATTATAATTGGACTTGTAAATCGTACTGGTGAAAATCAATTTGTTGATACATTTATAGATGGTGCAGATGACATGGTAGGTGTTATATTAATAATTGCCATAGCACGTGGTGCATCAGTATTAATGCAAAGTACATATTTAGATAATTATATTATTTATAATGCTTCAGAAGTACTTAAGAATGTTCCAAATTATATTTTTGCTCCATTAAACTATTTGTTACACATAGTATTATCTATACTTGTTCCATCAAGTTCTGGATTGGTAACTTTATCAACACCTATAGTAGGTCCATTAGCTGCGCAGCTTGGTTATAGTGTTGAAACAACTGTTATGACAACTGTTGCTGCAAATGGTTTAGTAAACTTAATTACACCAACTTGTGGTGCTATAATGGGTGGTCTTGCACTTGCTAAGGTAGAATATCCTACTTGGTTTAAGTGGGCTCTTAAAGTTGTAATTACAATAGCAATTGTAAATATAGCAATTCTTACTCTTGCAATGCTTATGTTATAATAAAAAATATAAGAAAAGAAAGAAAATTCTTTCTTTTTTTGTTTTATGAATACTTCGTATGAATAATTTTGAACCTAATACATTTTTATTTTAGTTTGTAAAAATGATTATTATATACTATAATTAATATAGGTGATTAGATTGGAAAAGATGAATAATTATATTGAGAAAAATATAATGTCTATAATAAGTATATTTTTATTGTTGGAACCATTAATTGATATTTTTACTTCATTACAAATAAATTTTAACATTACAAGTTTTAGCTTAGGAATTATTTTTAAGTTTTTATTTTTACTTGTTATTTTATATTATTATATATTTATAGTAAAAATAAAAAATAAAAAAATAATTATTTATATATTCTTAATATCTTTTTTTGTTTTTTTTAATTTGTTTATTGTTAATGGCTTTGCTTTTGAAAATGTTTCTGGTCTATTTAGAATAATGTTTTTCCCAATATCTTTACTTTTTATCTATGAAATTTATAAGCATAAAAATAAAGTTATTAATAAAAAAATACTTCGTTTGGTAGCTTTATTTTACTCATTATTTATTATAGTGCCAGTTTTAACGAACACTGCTTTTGATAGCTATGCGGTAGCAAAAAAAGGTAGTTTAGGTTGGTTTTATTCGGCAAACGAGATAAGTGCAATTTTAGCAATTTTATTACCTTCTATATTTTATTATACTTTTGAGAAATTTAAAATTTATAAGTTAGTTCCTTTGATAATTGTAATTATTAGTATATTTATTATAGGAACAAAAACACCTTTAGTAAGTTTATTATTATGTTTATTGTTCTTCTTTGTAAAATATATTATAAAATGTTTTTTTAAAAAAAGTTATAAGAAGATTATATGTATATTATTTTTATTTTTGACAGGATTATCTTTAAGCATCATTTTTATACCTAAAACTAATATATATAAGAATACGGTTATTCATTTGAATTTTTTAAAAATAGAAAAAGTACAAGAATTATTTGATTATAAAACTATAGATCATTTTGTCTTTGGAAGAAGACTTACGTTTCTAAGTGAGAATAATGAATTTTATGCAAATAGTTCTTTTGATAAAAAACTTTTTGGCATTGGTTTTTGTGAGGAAGAAAAATTAGTTGAGATGGATATCTTTGATATTTTTTATCGAACAGGAATTTTGGGTTTTATGCTATTTTTATTACCAGTTATACAATTATTAAAACATTATAAAAAAAATGATAAAAAATATATTTTAAGTATTTTAATGGTTTTGTTTTCAAGTGTTTTGGCAGGACATGTCTTAACTGCTCCTTCGGTCTCTATTTTAGTTAGTATTATTTTATGTAATTCTTTTTTTGGCAAAGAAGCTAAAAAAGAAGTAATAATAACTTCTTATGATTTAGGAATTGGTGGAATAGAAACCGCACTTATAAATTTATTAAAAAATTTCAATTATAGTAAATATGAAGCTACTCTTGTGTTGGAAGAAAAAAAAGGTGTATTTTTAAAGGAAGCAATAAATTTAGTAAAAATTAAAGAGTATAAAGCTTCTAATAATAAAAATATATATGTTAGGAAAATAATTAATCTAGTTAAAAGAATTAGTTGGATAATTAGGTATGGTAATTATTATGATGCAGGAATATGTTTTGCAACATATTCTTTACCAGGTACTTTTGTGGTAAAATCATCAGCTTATAATACAATTTTATACGTACATAGCAACTACAATTTACTTTATAAAAATTATTATGGTAAAATAAAAAAATTTTTTGATGATAGAAAAGTAGATGAGTTTGATTCTCTTATTTTTGTGTCGAACGAATCTAAAAATGATTTCTTGGGAATATATCCTAATTTAGAAAGCAAGTCATATGTTATTAACAACCTTATAAATGATGATGAAATAATATTTAAGTCTAAAGAAAAAATTAATATTAAAAAAAATAACATGACAATTTTGTTTGTTGGAAGACTTGAAGAAGATTCTAAAAAAGTAACAAGAATTTTAAAAGCAGCAAAGCTTTGTAAAGAAAATAAATTAAACATAGATTTTTGGATTGTAGGTGACGGCCCAGATAAAGAAAAATATTGTGATTTTATAAAGAATTCACACCTTGATAATGTTTTAATGCTAGGAGCTAAAACCAATCCTTATCCATATATGAAAAAATGTGATTATGTTATTTTAACTTCTAGATATGAAGGATTTCCAGTTGTTTATAATGAAGCTATTATTCTTAAAAAGCCAATTTTAACAACGATAGATGTAACGGATGATGAGATTTCAATAAAAAATAGATTTGGTATTATTTTATCATCAAAACCACAAGATATTTATGAAGTATTAAAAAAACTAAGTAAAGAAAAGTTTGTTTTAGCAGAAAAAATTGATTTTAAAAAAGTAAATAAAAATCGTATATTAAGATTAGAAAAAATTTTGGAGAGTAATAATGATTAAGTATAGCTTTATAGTACCAGTATATAATACTGAAAAGTATTTGAAAAAATGTTTAGATTCTCTTTTTAATCAAACTTATAAAAATTTTGAAGTTATTGTTATAAATGATGGTTCTCCTGATAATAGTAAGGATATATTATTAAAGTATGCGAAAAAATATGATAATTTGAAACTTATAGATCAGCAAAATCAGGGGCTTAGTGTAGCAAGAAATAACGGTGTGAAAAGTGCGGCTGGACAATATTTGATTTTTATTGATAGTGATGATTATGTAGAAAAAAAATTATTAGAAGAAGTAGATAAGAAAATAGGTGATAATGAAGTTCTAAGATATCAAATAATTACTGAGGACGAAAAAGGAAAAAATAAAATTGAATATTTGGAAGAAAGTTTTGAAACAAAAAAAGGGAATTTAGCTTTAAAAGAAATTACAAATTTTAATTTTGTTGAAACCGCATGGTGTTACGTTTTTGAAAGAAAATTTTATTTAAAAAATAAGTTTATGTTTAAAAAAGGTGTGTTACATGAGGACTTTGGCCTAATTCCTTATATCATATATAAGGCTGATAAAGTATGTTGTATAAATTATTTGGGATATCACTATATTCAGCGTGAAGGTAGCATTATGAGTGCAAAATCTTATGATAAAGTGATAAAAAAGTCTTATGACATTTTAGAAATGTATAAAGATATTAGAAAAAAGATAAAAAGTAAAGATTGTAATTATGATAATTATCTTTTAAGTTATATGGCTAATAGTGTTATAAAAAAAGCCAAGGATTTAAATGAGAAAGATAGAAAAGAATACATTAAGGATCTAAAACAATTAAATATTTTGAATGACATTTTAATAAATACTTTTGCTAGGAAAATTAAAAAATTATTTATGAAAATTAACTTGAATCTTTATTTAAGGATAATAAAATGATAAAAGTATCTGTTATTGTTCCAGTATATAATACTGAAAAGTATTTGAAAAAATGTTTAGATAGTTTAGTTAATCAAACTCTAAAAGA
This sequence comes from uncultured bacterium, assembly GCA_949285875.1. GTDB lineage: Bacteria > Bacillota_I > Bacilli_A > RF39 > UBA660 > Aphodocola. The sequence goes on from CASDZZ010000004.1 coordinate 37,240, forward strand.
AGTTCAAGTAATAGTTATTAATGATTGTAGTCCAGATGATTCTTTAAATATAATGCGAGAATATAACAAGAAATATCATAATATAGAAATTTATAGTAACAAAAAAAATAGAGGGATAGGCTATACAAGAAATTTAGGTATTTCTAAAGCTAAGGGAGAATATTTGGTTTTTCTTGATAGTGATGATTTTTTGGATTTAGATAATCTAGAAAAAATGTATGATACTGCTAAAGAAAATAATTTGGATTTAGTGGTTTGTGATTTGAAAAAAGTTGATTTAAAAAATAAAATTTTAGGGTATGAAGATATTGGTGATTTTCCTTTTTCAAATTTAGAAAATAATCCTAAGTTGCTTTTGGATATCAATTTAGGGCCTGCTAATAAATTATTTTCAAAAAAATTATTTGAAGATGAAAAGGTAAGATTTTCTGAAAATTTAAAGTATGAAGATTTGTATGTTTTGCCACTACTTATTGCTAATGCAAAAAAAATAGGAAGAGTAAAAAACACTTATTATAATTATTTAATTCATCAAAAAAGTGAAACCACCACGATGGATGAAAGGGTTTTTGATATTCTAAAAGTTTTAGAAAAAGTTAATACTGATTTAAAAAAAACAAGTTATTATAAAAATATAAAAGATTATTTAGAATTTTTAAATATAAGAACTTTATTTAGATACACACTTCAGCAAGTCGGTCAAAAGGATAATAATTTATCTGAAAAATTTGTGGATGAAGCATTTGATTTTTTAAATAAGAACTTCTCATCTTGGAAAAAAAACAAGTTATTTTCTAAAAGAAATTTTATAAAAAGATTTATTAAGTCTAATAAAATAATAACTAAAATTTATATTAAAATAAGGAAAAAGCTTTCAAAATAATGGTTTGTTAGCTTTTTTGTTTTTATTATTACGTAATATATGTTATAATTAACAATGTAAAGAATTATAGAGGTGTATTCATGATAAAAGTAAAAAATATTTTTAATAATTTTAAAAGATATTGGTTTTTAATGACTCAGCTTATCTCAAGAGATTTTAAAGTTAAGTATAAAAGATCCGTTTTAGGCGTTGTTTGGAGTCTTTTATATCCTATATTAATGATGGCGGTTATGGCTGTTGTTTTTTCTCAAATGTTTAAATTTAAAGTAGAAGGAATTAATTATCTAGTATATTTAATGACTGGAATTATTATGTTTAACTATTTTAGCGAGGCATCTAATGCTGCTATGACATCAGTAGTAGATAATTTTAGTTTAATTAATAAAGTGTATATTCCTAAGTATATATTCCCAATAGCTAAATGCTTATTTGTTGGTATAAACTTTGTTTTAACTTTGATTCCTTGGTTAGGAGTTATAGCATTATCTTATGTTGGGTTAGGAGAGTATGTTTGTCATTTTAATATATATTATTTGCTTCTACCTTACATTTTCTTTTGTATGCTTTTGTTTACGGTTGGAATTGGGTTACTTCTTTCTTGTATATCAGTATTTTTAAGAGATATGTTTTATATATATGGAATAATAATAACAATATGGAATTATTTAACTCCGGTTTTTTATAGTGTTGAAATACTTCCTGAAAGTTTGCAAAAAATTATGCAATTTAATCCTTTGTATCAATTTTTTACCGCCACAAGAAGTATAGTTTTATCCGCACAAAGACCTTCTTTTACTACTTTAATAGTATTAGGTGCTATAGGGGTAGGTACATTTTTAATAGGCGGCATTATATTTAGAAAAAAACAAGATAAGTTTATTTATTATGTTTAGGAGGTACAAAATGATTAATATACAAAATGTTTCTATGAAATTTAATCTTGGTATTGAAAAAGATTTTTCTTTTAAACAAGCTTTTGTAGACTTTTTTAGTGGAAAAAAGAAAAAGAAAAACGAAGATTTTTGGGCTTTAAAGAATGTTTCTTTTAGTGTTGGTAAGGGTGAAGTAGTAGGCCTTATCGGTAGCAATGGAGCAGGAAAAAGTACACTTCTAAAAGTTGTTAGTGGTGTTATGAAGCCTACTAAAGGTAAGGTTACTGTAAACGGAGCTATATCTCCTATGATAGAATTAGGAGCAGGTTTTGATGGAAATTTAACAGCTAGAGAAAATATTTATTTAAATGGTGCTATTTTAGGTTATTCTAAAAAGTTTTTAGATAGTAAATTTGATGAAATTGTAGAGTTTTCTGAACTTAGGGATTTCCTAGAAGTTCCTGTAAAGAATTTTTCTTCCGGAATGACAGCAAAATTAGCGTTTTCTATAGCAACCATAGTAGAACCTGAAATTCTTATTGTTGATGAGATTTTGTCGGTAGGTGACATTAAGTTTCAAGAAAAAAGTAAGAAAAAAATGATGGATATGATAAAAGGTGGTACTACGGTACTTTATGTGTCACATTCTTTAGAATCAATAAAAGATTTATGTACAAAAGTAGTATGGCTTGAACATGGAAAAGTAATAAAAATTGGGGATCCAAAAAAGATTTGTGATGAATATTATAAAGAACAGATGAAATAGTGTGAGGGGGAAAATAATATGAAAGAATTACATGATAAACAAATTAAATTTGTTTTGTTTGATATTTTTGATACAATTGTTTCCAGAAAAGTTCAGCCCGAATATGTCAAAAAAATATGGGCCAATCAACTTATAAAATTTTTCAAATTAGAATTAGATGCAACAAATTTGTATAATTTAAGAAATAAAATAGAAATTGACTTGGGTAATGAAAACTTAACGTTAGGAAATGACTGCGAAATCACTTATGAATCAATTATTAAAAGGTTATATGATTCTTTAAATATAGTAATTCCTTATAAAAATTTCTTAAAGGGATGTGAGCAGATAGAAATTAATATAGAATCTAAAGTGCTTGTTTTAAATGATGATATAATGAAAGAAATCATTAAGTTAAAAAAAGAAGGAAAAAAAATAAATTGTGTATCTGATATGTATTTATCAAAAAAAATGTTAGAGGAAATTTTTGAAAATTTAGGAATAAAAAATAAGTTTGATAATATTTTTGTTTCTTGTGAATATCTAAAAAATAAAAAGACGGGTAAACTTTATGATATAGTATTAAAAAAATTAAATGCAAAACCAGAAGAATGTATAATGGTAGGTGATAATTATCATTCTGATTATGAGATTCCTAAACAAAAAGGAATTAAATCTGTACATTTAAATAGAAGTGAAAATTATGAATTTTATGAACATTATTTAAATACTCATTCCCCTAAAGTCGTATATGATAATATAGATAATTTAGCAAAAATTAACAATGATAATTTTGAACACTCAATTTTTTCTTTGTATAATTTTATAGAAAAATTATATTTTGAATTATTATCGAAAAATGCGAAAGAAGTTTTCTTTTTGTCTAGAGAAGGGGAATATTTAAAGAAACTTTTTGATTTTTATTGCGATAATATCTATGGAGAAAAAATAAATTCTCATTATTTGTATGTTTCTAGAAAAGCAACTTATTTACCTTCATTAAAGCAAATAGAAGATGAAGATTTTTCATCATTATTAAATCAGTATTCTTATATTACAATAGTGGAATTTTTAAAAAGTTTGAATTTTGAAAAAGAGGAAATAAAACAAATTATTGATTCGTATAAGAAAGATTGTAATTTATTATTGGATAAATTTATTTCAGATAAATCTTATAAAAAACAACTAGAAAATATAATTACAGAAGATGTTAATAAAAAAATACCTAATTTTATTAAGTCTGGTTCTCTAAAGGTGCTTAAAAATAATGAACTGTTTAAGAAAATTTATGAAAAAAATCGAACAGAACAAAAAAGTAATTTTATTGAATATATTAAACAAAAAACTAAAAATAAGCTTATATATGTAGTAGACATAGGGTGGAATGGATCAATCCAAAATAATATTCAAAATATTTTAGGTGATTTTTATACTATTGAAGGTTTTTATTTTGGAATGAATAGGAGAAATAAAAAAGAAAAAATAAAAAAATATGGGTTAATGTTTACAACCGAACCAAAAAATAAAGAATTTGATTTGTATAATCAAAATAGATCGTTATATGAAATAATATTAGGTGCATCTCATGGAAGTGCTAATAAATATACTAGAAAAAATAAAGAGATAGAAGTTTCTTTGTTTTCAATGAAGGAAGAAAAAAATATATATGATAAAATTATAAAGCCCTTGCAAGATAGAATGTTTGAAACTTATAAACAAATAGTTTTATTATTAGCTAATGGATATTATGATAATTATAAGATATATAAGATTTTTAATAAAATTCAATATAATATGTTATTTAGGCCAAATAAAGAACAATTGAATTTCTTTAACAAAATATACCATTATGAAAATTTTGGGGTATTTGAGTTTACGGAATTTAATGTAAAAAATAAAATTAGCTTAAAACGCTATATTAAGGAAAACTTAAAATTTATTTTAAAATATGATAGTTTTTTCGATGATTCATTTTGGCCAGTTCTCAAATTAAAAAACTTGAGATTATTTATTCCATACTTTATATATACTACATCAAAAAAAATAAAATTTAAAAAGAAGGATTTGATATAATGAAATGTATTTTTACACTTGGATCTCCTGCGATTGGGGGAGGTACAATAGTTATATTTGAACATGCTACTAGAATGAAAGCAGCAGGGGAAGATGTCTATATTGTCACGGATAGAAAAATTTCTAAAGAAGAATATTCGTGGCATCCCTTGGCTCATACCTTAAAATGGGTTACTTATGATGAAGTTAAAAATGTTGAATTTGACATGGCAATTGCTACATGGTGGAGAACAGTTTATGAATTATATAGAATAAAATCAAAAAAGTATATTTATTTTGTTCAATCTATTGAGTCAAAATTTTATTCTGATGACGAACAAGGATTAAAGATGCTAGCTGAAATGACATATATGCTTGACATGAAGGTTATCACGGAGGCTAAGTGGATTAAAGAATATCTAGAAAAATATGGTATAGATGCTTATTTGGTTCATAATGGAATAAGAAAGGATACTTTTACGTTAGATGGTGAGACTTATGATAAGTGTAATGGATTAAGGGTTTTAGTAGAGGGACCTATAGATGTAGGTTTCAAAAATGTTCCAAAAACTATTGAGTTGGTAAAGAAAAGTCAGGCAGATGAAATTTGGCTTTTGACTTCTTCAAAGATAGATTCTTATGAAGGTGTAGATAGAGTATTTTCAAGTGTACCACCAGCAGAATGTTCCAAAATTTATAGGTCATGTGATGTTTTAGTTAAATTAAGTTATGTTGAAGGAATGTTTGGTCCACCGTTAGAAATGTTTCATTGCGGCGGAACAACAATAGTTTATGATGTTACTGGTCATGATGAATATATAGTCCATAATAAGAATGGATTAGTAGTAAAAACAGATAATGAAGAACAAGTTGTAGAATATATAAATAAATTGAAAGATAAAAAACTTTTAAATAAATTAAAAAAAGGAGCTATTAAGACAGCATCAGAATGGATTTCTTGGGAACAATCTTCAGAAGGATTTTATAACACTGTAAAAAAACTTAATAAATTGGATTCTGTTAACCAGCAAACGATTGAATATAGATCTAAATTTTTCTTATCTGTATATATAAATTATGAAACTAAAAATACTTCTATAAGAAGAAAAATAGGTGATTTTTTAAGAGCTAAAATGCCTAGGGCATATAGTCTTTATAGGAAAATTATAGGGAGGTAAATATGAAAATTTTAGGAGTTATACCCGCGAGATACTCAAGTTCTCGATTTGAAGGTAAACCGCTTGCCATGATTGAAGGTAAACCAATGATATGGTGGGTGTACAACCAGGCAATCAAGGTGAAAGAATTTTACAAGGTAATTGTTGCAACAGATGATAAAAGAATTATGGACGCATGTAATGATTTAGGAATAAATGCTGTTATGACAAGTAAGGATAATAAAACTCCTACGGATAGGATATATGAGGTTTCTACTATGGAAGATGCTGATTATTATATTTCTATAAATGGAGATGAACCTTTAATAAATCCAGATATAATTAGTTTTATTATTCCTAAAAAAGTAACTTCAGAAGATTTTGTTTCTAATATAATATCTCCGATGAAAGATCCTGTTGAAGTTGTTGATGCTTCAAATTTGAAAGTGATTACTAATGAGCGAGGTGAAGGAATTTACATTTCGAGAAGCCCTGTACCATATCCTAAAGGAGAAATGGAATTTAATTATAAAAAGCATGTTGGTGTCTATGCCTTTAATAAAGGAGCCTTAAAGTTTTATCATGATACAAAAAGGGGCTTAATTGAAAGAGTTGAGGATATCGACTTGTTGAGATTTATAGAGAATGGGAAAAAAGTTTTGTTTTTAGAAAAAGAGTGTGATACGTTGTCTGTAGATTCACCTAAAGATTTAGAAAAAATAAAAAATATTATTAAAAGTAAGGAAAAATAAATAATGTTTATACCGTTTTTATTTAATTTGGATAATAATCTTAAACATACGTATTGGATGTATGCAAAGTTTGTTGATTTCTGTTTAAAAAATGAATTGCCAATGGTGGTTTCAAAAAAATTTTATGATTACAATTGTAATGATGAAAATAATTTTATATATTTTGAATCTGTAGAAAATTATAATACAAATTTAAAATTTGATTTAAATTCATTAAAAAATAAGAATAAAATAGAATATGTATTCTTTACTCAAGATGAAGAAAGAAAAATTTTAGGTAATTTTTCCATCAACGAGATGATGAGTAATTTGATAAAAAAAAGAAATAAAATATTTGAAGAAATTTTAGATAAAAAGATTCAATTATTATTAAAAAAGTATAAAAATTTAAAAGCTTTTATCACTTGGCTTTATTATCCCAGTTTAAATTATGTATTAAGTAAATATGGTATTAAGTTAATTAATTTTGAATTTTCTTCTATAAGAAGGAACAATTATAATACAAATTTATGTTATTTAACATTTGAAAGTAAATATTCATATGATAAAGTAAAAAAAGAATTTCCAAAATTTAATCCACATTTTTTGTTTAGTAGAGAGGAATTATTATTACTTTTTTCTACTAGTGATAATTTAAGTTTATTAAAAAAACTAAATTCTAACACAATTTATGATTTCGGTTTAGATTATGGTAATCCTACTTCATATTATAATATACCTTTTGCAACGTTAACAAACGAGGAAATATTAAATAAATTAGATAAACTTACATATCAAAAAAAAATTTCAATAAGAAAACATCCGGCGGCAGAAGTTTATAATATATCGAATAAATATACTATAGACAATTCTAATAACTCAGTTGAATGGATTTTAAAATGCAAAAGAATAGTAACAATGGCATCTAACATCGGATTTGAGGCACAATTGTATGGAAGACCAACATATGTACTTACAGATAAAATACCATTTTATTTTGACTCTATTCATGACTTAAATTCTACTGAGGATTATGTATCTAGTATTAAGTTAATAAATTATTTTATATTTGCTTATTTTGTGCCATACGATTTTCTTTTTAATGTTGATTATTTAAGTTGGAGAATAAGTAACAATAATATTAATGACATTTATAAAAAAAATTATAGTTACATATTAAAGCAATATGATATTTCAGAAGATTTTACAAAACTAAATGAGATTGATAGAAAAAAAATTTTATTGCATAAAGTACACGGTTTCTCTGATACAAAAGCTAATCATTTTTTGTCGGATATAAATAGACCTTATGATGATTTAGAGCAAGAAATATGCAATTGTAAGGCTAAACTTAAAGAAAAAGAAATTGAAAATAGTTGTATTAAAAAGAAATTAAATCAACTTGAATTTAAAATTGCAAATTTAAATTCTGAATTATATCTAATAAAGAGTAGTAAAGGATGGAAAGCTTTAGAAAATATAAGAAGAATTAAAAATAGATTTAAAAATTAAAAGAAAGTCAATGTGAACTTTCTTTTAATTTGCTTACAATATTGAGTTTTGAAACTTGTAAAAATATCACAATTATTATATAATTTATTCAAGATATAAGGAGGATAAGTTATATGGAAAAAGCAAAAGAAATAGATAAAAACAATTTTAAATATTATTTAAAAAAATCATATAAAACTATAATAATTATTGCTATATTTTTGCTATTAACTTATTGGGCAAGATTAATTAGTGATAGTTTCTCTATTGATACAGAATTATATATACAAGAATATACTCATTCTTTTGATTGGTGGTTAAATCTTGAAAGATGGGGATTAGTAATCTTGAATAAAATATTAAAAATTGGACCTCTTATTATTCCTCATGCTAATTTTTTAACTGTGTTATTTATATTTGTATATTCTATTTTATATTGTTATTTATTTTACTTAAGTATAGGTGATAAATATAAAGAAAAATATTTAAAATATCAATTTATATTTCCTATAATATTTATAACAAGTCCTATTTTTGCAGAGCAATATAATTTTATTAATCAAAATGCGTCGGTTTCACTAGCCATTTGTTTTGTTGCTACTTCATTAATATTATTATTTAAATCTGATAATGAAAGTAATATAAAAAATAAGTATATATTGATAATATCAAGTTTAATTTTATCTACCATTGCATTTGGTACTTATCAATCAATAATTCCATTATATATTTTAAGCGTTGTTGCATGCTATATTTTAAAATGTATTAGTGATGAGGATTCATCATGGAAGTATTTGATTAAAAGGATAATAATTTTTGGAATAAGTGCTGTATTATATTTATTAATTTCAAAGATATTGAGAGATGGAAACACTTATCTTAATTCTGGATGGCAAGATAGTGGTTTAATTTGTTTTAGAAATATATATTATGTTATAGTTAGTGTTTTAAAATGTGAAACAGTTTTTTATAATGTAAGTTATTTAATTGCTATTGCTATGATTATTATTGTTAATGTTTATTTATTCTTTAAGAAGAAAAATAACGCAGGTATAATAATAAGTAGTATAGGCCTATTGTTATCTCCTTTTTTCATAATGATAATAACTGGAGTTGATCAGTTAAAAAGAACTCAGTTTAATTATTCTTTTGCAATTGGTTTTATATTTTTAATATTTGCTATAGTTTTTAGTAATAAAAAAACTTATAAATTTTTGTCTATATTTATAATAGTGTTATCCTTAGGTGTAGCTTATAATCAATCTACTATTACTTCTAAACTATTCTATTCTGATAATGTAAGATATCAAAATGATGTTTTATATGCTAATAAAATTCAAAGTATGATAGAACAAAAAGAATGGTATGATAGTAATAAAAAGTATAAATTAATATTTGTTGGTAAAAAAGAAGCAGAAGCTGTTAATAATTATTTAAAAGGAGAAGTTATTGGTAAATCATTCTTTGAATTTGATTATGAATATTCATATGGTGTTACACAAAGGGTTAATGCTTTATTTGCTACTTTAGGTTATTTTTATGAAAAACCAACAGATGAAGAGTTTGAAGATGCAAAGGAATATGTATTAAAAAACAATATTAAGTTTATGCCTTCAAGTGATAGTATTATTAATAAGGATGATAAAATAATTATAAGATTATCACAAGAATTATAGGAGAAAGTATGGAAAAGATATCTGTAATAGTATCATGTTATAATGAGGAAGATGCTTTACCCTTATTTTACGAAGAAGTGGTAAAGATTGCTAAAAAAATGAAAGAAGTGGATTTTGAATTTTTATTTATTAATGATGGCTCAAAAGATAAAACCTTAGATATACTAAGAGACTTTGCAAAAAAAGATAAAAGAGTAAGATACATATCTTTTTCTAGAAATTTCGGTAAAGAAGCAGCTATGTACGCGGGGCTTGAAAATTCTACTGGTGATTATGTTACCTTGATGGATGCTGATCTTCAGGATCCTCCTGCATTACTTCCAAAAATGTTTGATTTAATAAAGAATGGTGGGTATGATTCTGTTGGTACAAGAAGAGTAACAAGAAAAGGAGAGCCTCCCATCAGGAGTTTTTTTGCAAGATGTTTTTATAAAATTATAAATAAAATGTCTAAAGTAGAAATGGTTGGTGGTGCTCGGGATTATAGATTAATGACGAGGCAAGTGGTTGATTCGATTGTTTCGTTAAAAGAATATAATCGTTATTCTAAGGGATTGTTTAGTTTTGTAGGATTTGAAACAAAATGGTTAGAATATGAAAATGTAGAAAGAGTTGTTGGGGAAACCAAATGGTCATTTTGGAAATTGTTTAAATACGCTATTGAAGGAATAGTTGCTTTTACTACAGCCCCATTAACATTAGCCGCTCTATTCGGTTTAATATTGTGTTTTGTTTCTTTTTTGGCAATGATTTTTGTGTTTGTAAGAGCACTAATGTTTGGTGATCCGGTTAGTGGATGGCCTTCAACAATTTGTATTATACTATTTGTAGGTGGAGTACAATTGTTATGCATGGGAATAATAGGTGAATATTTGGCAAAAAATTATTTAGAGACTAAGCATAGACCAATATACATAGTAAAGGAAACAGAAAAAATTAATTATAGTAAGAAGTAGTTTATTTTGAAGGGAAGTAGTAAATATGAAAAAAAATAATATTTTATATGTCGTTGTACCTTGTTATAATGAAGAAGAAGTACTTGAGGAAACTACTAAGCAATTAAAATTGAAATTAACTAGTTTAATAAAGACTAAGAAAATATCAAGTAAAAGTAAGGTGATGTATGTAAATGACGGCTCAAAAGATAAAACATGGGAGTTAATAAAACAAATTCATTCTAAAGAAGAATTATTTACAGGAATTACTTTATCTAGAAATCGTGGACATCAAAATGCACTGTTAGCAGGTCTTATGACAGCAAAGAATTATGCTGATTTAATTATTAGTATGGATGCTGATTTACAAGATGATATAAATGCTATGGATGAAATGATAGATAAATATCATGCGGGGTATGAAATAGTTTATGGTGTAAGAAGTGCTAGAAAAACAGATACTTGGTTTAAAAGAGTAACCGCAGAAGGTTTTTATAAGTTTATGCAGTTAATGGGAGTAGAAGTAGTTTATAATCATGCAGATTATAGATTAACAAGCAAAAGGGTACTAGATAATTTTGCTGATTTTAAAGAAGTTAATTTATTTTTAAGGGGAATGTTTCCCTTGGTAGGATTTAAGTCTACTAAAGTATACTATGAAAGACATGAGAGATTTGCTGGTGAGTCTAAATATCCATTAAAGAAAATGCTTAACTTTGCTTGGGATGGTATTACATCCTTTAGTGTAAAACCGATAAGATTAGTTTTAAATTTAGGAGTTTTAATATTTGGAATCAGTATTATTATGCTGCTTTATTCTTTAATTGTTAAGTTAGTTGGAAAAGCTGTTGAAGGTTGGACTTTTATTGTTTGTTCTATATGGTTAGTTTCGGGAATACAAATGTTATCCATAGGTATAGTAGGAGAATATATAGGGAAAATATATAATGAAACTAAACAAAGACCTAGATATATTATTTCAGAAAATTTAGAGGATTTGACTAATGATAAAAAATATTAGTAAAACTGATAAGATACTTTTTTGCTTATTAGCTTTTCTTACTATATTATTTGCTGTATTTAAAATTAATAGTTTTGTATTTCCTGTTATAAGTTTATGTTTAAATATCTTTTTAATTATAATTATTAAAGAAATAAAAAAGATATTAAATATAAGATTTTCCAAGTTACAAAAGATAGTTATGATATTATGTATCATAATTATTTATCTTTTTTACTTTATTAGTGTTATTAATAGAAAATTTATATATTATTGGGATTTTTCATGTTATTATAATTTGCAAATTGGTTTAGAAGAAAGTTTTAATGTTGGAATATTTTCTGGTATCAAAAGTTTTATAGGAAGTACTTGGTCTGGTGAATATGGTAATTTTTTATCCTTCTTTCCTGAATTTTTATTTAACTTTACTAATAAAACTATAAATTCATATGTATTAAGTTGTGTTTTTGTATATGTCCCTTATATAGTTATTTCTCTTTCGATGTTATTAACTAAAGTTATAGCTTTAGTTAAAATAAAAAAACAAAATTTAATTTATATTACTAGTATGTTTAGTTTTATATTATTTCCAATATTACATGGAGTTTTTATATATGGGCAACCTGATATATTTGGTATTACTTTTATATTTTTAATAATTACCTTAACTATAGATTATGAATTTAAAAAGCTTGATTTGCCAAGATTGATAATATTGTTTATAGTTACGTTTATGCTATTTATATCTAGAAGATGGTATTTATATTTTTTAGTTTCTTATTATTTTTGTTATGTAATTGCAGTTGTTATTCGCAACTTTAAAAATAAAGAATTCAAAAATATAATGAGAAATTGTATTATATTTGCAACTGTTTCTGCAATTTTATTTTTGATTACGATGTTCCCTTTTTTTAAAAACATAATAGCTGGGGATTTATCAAATTCTTATGTATATTATATGAGTGGTGGATTTAAAGCAGAATTACTTTTTCAATTTGGTCATATTGGGTATTTGATTTTAGTATTTATGCTTATTGGTATTTTATATGGAATAATAGATAAGAAGTATAGACTTTATACAATTTTATCTATTATACATTATTTTGCAATAGTAATATTGTTTACTAGGATTCAAAACATGGGTCTTCATCATTCCATACTTTTAGCACCTTCATATTTATACTACATATATCTTTTTATAGTATTTACTTGCAAAAATTATTATGTATCAAGTTTAATTATAGTTATATTTATAATTAATTTTGGTTTTGGATTATTTTATAACAATAGTTTAATTTTTACGGATGTATCTTTGAAAACCCCAAATCAAAATGATTATGAAAAAATTCAAGAAGTATGCGAATGGTTAAAGGAAAATTTAAATGAAAATAACAAGGCTTATATGATCACCCATAATAATACTTATAACCCTGATAAGTTTAGAAACTTTTATTTACCAGATAAAACAATTAGTAATTATTTGCCTTATGGGTCGGCGATTATAGGTACTCACCCATTTCCTACACAATTATTTGAAGCTAAATACATAATTACAACTGACCCTTTTGAAAATGTCTCAATAGAAGGAATATATAATGATGTTTTTAAAACGTTAGTTTTAAAGGGTAAGTTTAATCTTATTAAAAAATTTGATATGGATAATGGTATAAATATTTTAATATATGAAAGAGTAAAAAAAGTTGATTATGAAGAAGCTAGTATGTACTTAAAAGAAATCTCAGCGGTAACAAAGGATTTTAATTATATGTATAAAGATGTAATAAATAAATATATCAAAGATAATAGGTTAAATAATTAGGTGGAGGAGTTATGAAAAAAATATTAGAATTATACAAGAGGTATGAGGAGATAATAAATTATTTAATAGTTGGAGTGTTAACAACTATCGTAAGTTTGGTATCATACTATTTGTTAGTTTTTACAATTCTTAATCCTAAGGATGCTTTAGAACTTCAAATAGCGAACGTGATTTCTTGGATATCTGCGGTAGCTTTTGCTTATATAACAAATCGAATTTTTGTTTTTAAGAGTAAAAGTAAAAATATAGCAAAGGAATTAATTTCTTTTGTTGGTGCAAGAATTTTAACTTTGTTATTAGATATGTTAGCAATGTTCATAATGGTTACCGTAATGAATTTAAATGATAAAATTTCTAAATTAGTAGTTCAGTTTTTAGTTATTATTATGAATTATGTATTTAGTAAGCTTTTTGTTTTTAAAAAGTCGAAATAAATAGAATGAAACACAAAAATTTAATTTTTGTTTTTTTTTTTATTTAAAAAATAAAATTTCATTTTTTATTTTTTATTTTTTGTTTTTCCCATTTAATATTTTATCAATTTTAATTATTTTTTAAGATATAAAAAAGATGCTATTCTATTTGACCGAAAGGAAGAAATATTATGAAAAAAATAATTTTATTTTTTAGTTTGTTATTAGTTTTATTACCATTAAAGGTATTAGGAGCAGAAAATGATTCTTATATTGATTGGGAACTTGATAGGTCCATATTTGTGCATCAAATTAGAAATGGGGAAGATCATGTTACAAATCTTGCAATTATAAAAGCCAACAATGTTATAGCTTATTGCATAGAGCCAGGTGTTTTAGCAGATAAAGACTCTTATTATAATTCTACTTATAATATAGCTGATACCCCATTAGGAAATATGGATACTAAATATATGAGTTTAGTAGGATATTTTGGTTATGGATATGGAAATCATTTAACAAAAGAATATTATATGGCTGCTCAAGAACTTATATGGGAAAGTATGGGAGTTGAAGAAGTTTGGTTTAGTGATAATAAGTTCGGTGGAAATATATATGATATAAATAAGGAAAAACAGGAAATTTTAGATCTTGTAAGAGGTTATGAAACCATTCCTAAATTTAATATAAAAAAGGAATATATGATTGGAGATGAAATAGCGTTAAAAGATGAAAACAATGTTTTAGATAAATATGAATTAGTTAATAATAATAACGTGTCTTTAAGTAATGGAGCTTTGAAAGTTAGGATAGCCTCTGAAAATATTAGTTTTGAATTGAAAAAAGGAACAGTAGGAAAGGGAATTAAGTTCTATTATAAAAGTGGGTATCAAACTATAGGAAGCTTTGAAACAGGCTATGAGTTTTCCAAAAAGTATAATATTAATGGTAAATATGGTAAGATAATAGTTGATAAATTAGATTCTGAAACAAAAAGCAAGAAAACTTTTTCTCCATATGCAAGCTTAAAGGGTGCTGTTTATGCTCTATATGATTCTGAAGAGAAAGAAATAGCTAGAAAAACGACTGATGATAATGGAATGATTGTTTTTGATAAACTTCTAAAGGGAAATTACTCTATAAAAGAGATTAGTCCTAGTGTGGGGTATAATGTTAGCAAAACGATAATTAGGACCTATCTTTCAAGTTCACGTTTTGAAGCTATTTTAAAGACATATGAAGACATAATAAAAAACAAATTATACATAATTAAAGTATTAGATAATAAAAATGGAGATTTAGTTCCAGAAAATGGTATTGAATTCATGGTTTTAAATGATAGAAGAGAGGAAGTTTTAAGACTTTTTACTAATGAAAAGGGTATTTTAGAATTTGAACTTCCTTATGGAAATTATATATTAAGACAACTATCATCTCCGGAGGGAATTAGTAAGGTTGATGATTTGAAAATAAAAGTAACTGAAGACGGGTTAAAACAAGAATTTACTCTTATTAATGAAAAATTAGAAAAACCTCCGGTAGTTGAAGAATTACCTAATACCGGAAAAAGAGGATATATAATTTTAATTTTGCTTTCAATTTTTAGTTCATTAGGATTATTATATTATGAAAAAAATAGTTTTTAAATCATTTTTATTTTTTAGTTGTTTCCTATTATGTTACTTTATTTTATACCCTGTTTTTTTAAAGACTAAAGATAAGATTCTTGTTAGTAGTTATTTAAAAGAACCTGTTAGAAATGATTATAAAAATTATAAGGTTTTAAGTATACCTACAATAAATTTAAAAAATGTAGTAGTAAAAGCAGAAAAAGATTTTTCAAATTTAAACAAATCTTTGGTTTATTTAAATGAATTTAGTCCATATGACAAAATGATAATTTTTGGCCATTCTGGAATGGGAGTTGGAACTTATTTTAACCGTTTAAATTTAATAAAGATAGGTGATGAAGCAACTATTCAAAGTGGATTTAAAGTCTATGCCTATAAAGTTTTTAGAATTTATACTGTAGGTAGTAAGGATGTAAAAATTTTAAACGAGGAAAAAGGAAGCTCAAAATTATTATTAATTACATGCGATAGAAAAAACAAGGAAAAAAGGTTAGTAGTGGAATTATTGTTAAAATATGTTAAAACCCTTAAAAAATAAGAAAAAAACGTGATTTTTATTAATAAAATACTTGAATTATTTATACAAAAATGGTACTCTTATATTGTAAGCAGAGTAGCTTATTTAATAAATATATACGGAGGTTTTTAATTATGACAAAACAACAATTAGTAGAAATGATTGCTGAAAAAGCTGGTTTAACAAAAGCAGATGCTGCTCGTGCTTTGGAAGCAACTACAGAAAGTATAACTGAAGCTCTAAAAAAAGGTGAAAAAGTAGCACTAGTTGGATTTGGAACTTTTGCAACTTCAGAAAGAAAAGCTAAAGAAGGACATAATCCTAGAACAGGAGAAAAAGTTGAAATTCCTGCAAGAACAGCTGTAACTTTCAAAGTAAGTTCTAAATTAAAAGAAGTTGTAAACAAATAAAAAAAAACCATTATAATGGTTTTTTTTTATGCATTAATGCTATAATTAAAGTGGTGATGGATTTGTTAGAGAAAGCTTTAGAGTTGTTGAAAATTTTTAAAGAAAATGGGTATGAGGCTTACTTGGTAGGCGGATTTGTAAGAGATTATATTTTAGAAAAAGAAAGTATGGATGTTGATATTTGTACCAGTGCTATACCAAAGCAGATAAAAGAACTTTTTAAAGACGTAAGATTACCTTTTGAACAATATGGAGCGGTGCATTTAAACTATAAAAAAGTGAATTTTGAGATAACAACTTATAGGATGGAAATAGAGTATAATAACAGAAGAAGCCCTTCTAAAATTTTTTATACAGATAAATTATTAATTGATTTAAAAAGAAGAGATTTTACTATGAATACTTTATGTATGGATTGTAATGGTCATATATTAGATTTGCTTAAGGCTAAAGAAGATATTGAAAATCACGTTATAAAAACAGTGGGTAGTGCAGAAAAAAAATTCAAAGAGGATGCACTTAGAATGCTAAGGGCTATTAGATTTGCTACAGAATTAAATTTCAAATTGGATGATGAGGTTAAAGAAGCAATTCTAATAAACAAAAATTATCTTAAGGGTTTATCCTTTTTTAGAAAAAAACAAGAGTTAACAAAAATTTTTTCATCGCCTAATGCTATGATAGGAATTAATTTAATTAAGGAGTTTGGCTTAGAAGAATTACTTGGTATAAAATTTAATGAAAAAATAGTAAAAACTTTAGATCCAATCGGAATGTGGGTTCAAGCTAATCCAAGGAGTGAATATCAGTTTACGAACAATGAAAAGAATTACATGAACTCTATTTTGACAATATTAAAAGACAAGAGTATAAGTGATCTAGAATTATATAAGTATGGTAATTATATATGTTATATTACTGCCCAAATTCTTGAATTAGACGAAAAAAGTATTTATGATAGGTATGATAATCTAATAATAAAAAAAACAAAAGATATTGCTATTAATCCGGTAGAGATAATAGATATTTTAAACATTAAAAATAAGTCTTTTATAAAGATTATTATAAAGGACTTGGAAAATAAAATTTTATTAAAAAAGTTACAAAATGATAAACAAACAATTACAAAGTATTTGATTGATACTTATAAGAATAATGTGTTATAATTCACTAAGGAGCGTGGTATATCTTGCTTAAGAAAAAACTTAAAGAACAATTGGATAACAGTAATCATTATACTATTCCTAAATATGTATTAACTTACTCAAAGCAAGAAAATTTAGATAGAAATTCTTTAATTTTGCTTATTTATTTTTTAAATAAAGAAAATAAAGAGATTTTTGATTATAGAAGAATAATAACGGATTTAGAGTTTTCAGAAAAGGAATTATTGGATTCAATTTCAACACTAAAAAATAAGAAGTTATTAGCGATTGAAATGCAAAAAAATGATCTTGGAATATTGGAAGAAAGAGTTAATATTGAATCTTTTTACGATATTATTTTTTCTAATATATTAACAGAAAAAGAAGCGGAAGAAAAACAAACTGATTTATTTCAAAATTTTGAAAGCGAATTTGGTAGGACGTTATCCCCGATTGAGTATGAGATAATAAATAGTTGGTTGAGTAGTGGTATAAGTAAAGAATTAATCTTAGCGGCTCTTAAGGAAGCTGTGTTTAATGGTGTTAATAATTTAAGATATATAGATAAAATTATTTATGAATGGAATAAAAAAGGTATAAAAAAAGCAACTGATATTAACAAAAAAATCATTCGAGATGAAGAAGAGAAAGAACAAGAAACTTTTGAATATGATTGGTTAAATGATAATGATTAAAAAAAGATATTTCAAATGTGAAGTTGTAAGATAAATGTAGACACATAAAAAGATTTATTTAAACCCTAGTTGAGTTCTATACTCAATTGGGGTTTTATAATTTAATGCATAACTTGGTCTTAAATAATTATGATC